>JAKALH010000144.1 GCA_021813225.1 Chloroflexota bacterium | reverse complement strand
GCGATCCAGCGAGATGACGATATCGCCGAGGTATTGCGGGGCGCCAGACTCGCTCGCGCGGTACTCGCGCACAGCCTGGCCGTCGCGGTAATCGGCGCCGCCGAACGAAAGCACGTCGGTCGGCTTGTCCATGCCGCGGAACTGGAAATTCAGCCGGTGCAGTTCCGCGTCGTTGCTCAGGCGCACCGTCCACTCGGTCGCCCAGTCGGGAGCGGCTTCCGCCAGGGCTGCCAGTGCGGCGCGGCGCGCCAGGGCGCTGCGCCCGGTGCGGCGCTGGGCGTTGCGGACGTGCACGTGCACGATCACAGCGGCAGGCTGCCTACGCGGCGGCATCGCTCTGGGCGCTCTCGCTGGCGGCACCGACGGCGGGGGGCGTCTCCTGCAATCGATCCGCCGGCAACGATTCCTGTCTCGTGATCTTGGACATGTCGGGATACTCGATGCGCGGATGGTAGGCGCCGCGCAGGGTATCCAGGAACGACTGCCGGATGACTTCCAGATCGTGCAGGGTCAGGTTGGCGTCGTCCAGTTGGTGATCGGCAATGCGTTCGCTGATGACCTTGCGCACCAGCGCGTCGGTATCTTCAAGCGCAGCCGGCTTGCGCGCGCGCACGATCGCCTCGCAGCCGTCCGCCAGCATCACCAGCGCCGTCTCGCGGCTCTGCGGGCGGGGGCCGGGATAGCGGAACGGCGCGTCGTCGACCGGTTCGCTGCTGGCCTGCACCGCGCGCGCATACTGGTAACCGGTCTTGGAGGTGCCGTGGTGCTCTGCGATGAAGGCGCGGATGCGCGAAGGCAGGTGGTATTTGCGCGCCATGTCCAGCCCGTCGGTCACATGGTTCTGCAGGATGCGCGAACTGGTCAGCGGGTCAAGCTGATCGTGCACATTCGTGCGGCCGTCCTGGTTTTCGATGAAGAAATAGGGGTGCAGAATTTTGCCGATGTCGTGATAGTACGCCCCTACGCGCGTGAGCAGCGAATCCGCGCCGATACGGTCCGCGGCATACTCGGCCAGGTTTGCCAGCATCAGGCTGTGGTGGTAGGTACCGGGGGCCTGCATCAGCATCTGCTGAATCAGCGGATGCGACGGGCGCGACAGTTCGTGCAACTGGAATGGCGTGGTCATATCGAGGAACAGGCCGCTCAGGTACAGCAGCGCCGGCGCCAGCGCCGCCGACACCAGGCTTCCAACCGTGGCGACCAGCGCCATATTCGCCAGCGGCAGCGGGCCGTCGACGCTGATGGACGCGGCGTTGTAAGCCGTCAGCACGCCCAGTTGCGTCAGCCACGCCAGCGCCCCGGCGCGCAGAAAATCGCTGATGCGTTCGCCGCGCCGCATGAACAGCGTGGCGATGATGCCGCTGGACGCCCAGAAGGCGACATAGCCCGCCCCCTGATCCATGCCCAGCCCGACCAGGCCCGCCAAAGCCAGCGTGCTGACGATGGCGGGCAGCGTGCCCGACCAGCTTGCGATGATGATACTGACGGCGGTCAAGGGAGCCAGGTACGGCAACAGGGTATGGTCGGGCAGCAGTGTGCGCGCCAGGAACAGCGTGCCGACAAAAAGCGCCACACTGAGCACTGTGTTGCGCAGCCGCAGCTCCAGCGGGTTCTTCTGCCCGTAGAACAGCGCGCCGCCGATAGCCACCACCGCAAAGGCGCTGTAGAGCAGCGCGCTCAGCAGGTCGGCCCAGCCCAGCGACGGCCGGCGGATGTTCAGCTTATCCAGCACTTCCATATCCGCCTGGGTGACAATCTGCCCGCTGCGCAGGATGACCTGGTTCTGTTCGTAGGTGTGTTCGACCGGCTGCACCGCGTCGCGCGCCTTCTTGCGCGCCGCGTTGGTCGCCGCCGCGTCGTAGCTGGTGTTGGGCACCAGCAGCGCCGAGGCCAGCGCCGTAATGACGGACGACTGGTCGGCGTTGAAATTCAGGCTGATCCTGGTAGGCAATTGCGCCTTCACGCCGTCCAGGTTGTCGGGGCGGATGGGATCGCGCAGGACCTCATCCAGCAGTACGATGACCTGGGTATCGATGCGCGCCCATGTCGTGTCGCTGGCGCCCAGGATGCGCGCGGCGTTTGTCTCGTTCAATCCCAGGGTCGGCAGCGCCGTCAGTCGCGCAATCTTTACGGGGTCGGATATCGTCTTGTCGGCGCGGATATCGGCGATCTTGTTCATCAGGTCGCGCGCCGCGCCCAACTGCTGCCGCGCAATCTGGGCATCCGGCGCGGTGTATATCGGCGCCACCGAGGCCTCGGCCAGATCGCGCAGGCGCTTGGTTTCAGATTCGCTGACGACGGTAATGCGGCGGGGCGAGCGGATATCCTGCAGCGCCACACTGCCCACCTGCACAGCCACGCTGGCGCCGATGAAGAAGCGCGACAGTTGCGCCGCGACGATGCCGAGGAAGGCCGCGGCACCCACCAGCGCCAGGAGCAAAGCCCTGCGCCGGGCCAGTTGCTGGCTCGTTTTTGGCGCGTCTCTCGTCTTCATCTCGGGCATGTACTCACGCTAAAGACGCTTACCTACTTCAGCAGTTCGCGCACCACTTCGTTGATGAGCCTGCCGTCGGCTTTGCCTTTGAGCCTGGGCAGGAGCACCTTCATCACCTCGCCGTGCTGTCTGGGCGATGTCGCCTTCAACTCGCCGATGACCTGCCGGGCCTGTTCCACAACCTGTTCGCGGCTCATCTGCGCGGGCAGGTAGCTGCGCAGGATGTCCAGTTCGCCGCTTTGCTCGCGCACCAGGTCCTCGCGACTGGCGTTCATCGCCTCGACCAGCGATTCCTCGTGCTGCTTGATTTCGCGCCGGATCAGCGCCAGGATATCGTCATCGCTGATGACGCCGCCGCGTCCGTCGGTGCGGGCATCCACCTCAGCGTTGCGGATGCCGGCCATGAGCAGCCGCACAACCGTTTTGCGCCGCCCATCGCCGCTGCGCATGGATTCTTTCAAATCGTCCTGTAACCGTTGTTTGAGTGTCGAGTCCATCGTGCTGTCCGAAAAGGCAATCCGACCGCGAGAGCCAAACGCCGGAAATAAACGAGGCGGACAAGTTTGCCCGCCTCAATTGTATAACGGAGTGCTCCGGGGTGATGAGCAATTACTGCTCGTTCTGCAGCAGTTTCGAAGTCTGGCGGCGGCTCTTGCGCAGCTTGGCCGCGCGCTTGCGCTTGTCGACGATACTCGGCTTCTCGTAGAAGCGGCGGCGGCGCACTTCGGACAGCACGCGGTCGCCCTGTACCATCTTGTTAAAGCGCCTCAACGCAGACTCAAATGACTCATCGCTATCAATGGTCACGCGCGTCACATCATCACCCTCTTTCTTGCATCGATTATCTTTCGGTTCGCTCGAATGATCCTGTCAAGCTCGCTCATTATACGGTATCGGACGGGGCTGTCAAACAACTGGCGCGCAGAAACATAAATCCGCAAGCCATCATCCGTCTGGCGCAGGAAGTGGATTCTGCAATTCATTACAATACAGTGTTGTAGGGATGGAGGAGAGCTTATTCAGTGGGAGCATTGAAATGACCCAGACAGAGTTTCGCCATTGGGTGGAAAGCATCCTCGGCAATATGCCATTGGACGAGGTGGTCTCCGCCGAAGTGCTCGCGCATATGAACCGCGTGCAACTGCAGGCCGAGCAGAGCGCCTGGAACTTCGCGCGCGAGGATTCGCGCGAGTCGTATGAATTGACCATCCGGGCTATGGTCAAGACGATGTTCGCCATCGGCTACGACGCCGGGCGCGAGCAGGCCGAAGTGGATCGCATGTTCGGCGAAGGCAGCGGTCTGGACGAGGAGGATAACTCCGGCTCAATGCCCACGTAGCTGCATCAATGAAACAGATTCGCAATTTCTGCATCATCGCCCATGTCGACCACGGCAAATCGACGCTTGCGGACAGGCTGCTGGAGTTCACCGGCACGGTGTCGCTGCGCGAAATGCAGGCGCAACTGCTGGACTCGATGGACATCGAGCGCGAGAAAGGCGTCACAATCAAGGCCTCCGCCGTCCGCATGAACTACAGGGCCGGCGACGGCCAGACCTACGAAATCAACCTGATCGACACGCCGGGACATGTGGACTTCGCCTATGAGGTCAGCCGCGCCTTGAACGCCTGCGAAGGGGCGCTGCTGGTGGTGGACGCCTCTCAGGGGGTGGAAGCCCAGACGCTGGCCAACCTGTACCTGGCGCTGGACGCCAACCTGCACATCATCCCGGTCATCAACAAGATCGACCTGCCCCACGCGCGCCCCGACGATGTGGCGCGCGAGGTCGCTGACCTGCTGGGCGACGATCCGGCCAGCGTGCTGCGCATCTCGGCCAAGGAAGGCATCGGCATCCGCGAAGTGCTGGAGCGCGTGGTGCGCGATGTGCCGCCCCCCACCGGCGACCCCGGAGCTCCGCTGCAGGCGCTGATCTTCGATTCGCACTACGACGCCTACAAAGGCGTGATCGGTTACGTGCGCATCTTTAACGGCGTCGCCGGCATGAAGACGAAGCTGCGCCTGTCGGCCAGCGACGCGGTGTTCGAGCCGATCGAGATCGGCACGTTCACGCCGCGTATGACCATCACCGGCGAGCTGCAGGCCGGCGAGGTCGGCTATATCGCCACCGGTTTTAAGAGCGTGCGCGAATGCCGCGTGGGCGATACGATGGTGAACGCCGCACAACCGGCGCACGCCTGGCCGGGCTACAAGCCCGCCAAGCCGATGGTCTTCGCAGGCGTCTACCCCACCATCACCGACGACTACCCGCTGCTGCGCGACGCGCTGGAAAAGCTGCAGCTCAACGACGCCTCGCTCACCTTCCTGCCCGAAACATCCGCCGCACTGGGGTTCGGTTTCCGCGTGGGCTTCCTGGGCATGTTCCACATGGAGATCGTGCAGGAGCGCCTGGAGCGCGAATACGACATGGATGTGGTGTTCACCGCGCCCAGCGTGGAATACGAAGCGGTACTCGCCAATGGCGACGTCATCCAGGTGGACCGCCCGTCCGATATGCCCGACCCCAGCCAGTTGAGCGAGATGCGCGAGCCGTGGATGAAGATACAGATCTTCACGCCGAAGGAATTCATCGGGCCGATCATGGAACTGGTGACCAAACGGCGCGGCGAGTCGGTGAATATGGAGTATCTGGACACCGACCGCGTCATGCTGACCTACCGGCTGCCGCTGTCGGAGATGATCATCGACTTCCATGACAAGCTGAAGAGCGTGACGCGCGGGTACGCTTCGCTGGACTACTCGTTCGAAGGCTACCGCGCCGGCGACCTGGTGCTGATGGACATCCTCATCAACGGCGAGCCGCTCGATTCGATGTCGCTGATCGTGCACCGCAACGAGGCGGCCGGCAAAGGCAGCCTGATGGCGAAGAAGATCAAGGAAGTCATCCCGCGCCAGATGTTTATCGTCCCTGTTCAGGCCGCCATCGGCGCGAAGATCATTGCGCGAGAGACGGTGCCCGCCCTGCGCAAGGACGTGCTGGCCAAGTGCTACGGCGGCGACATCACGCGCAAGCGCAAGCTGCTGGAAAAACAGAAGGAAGGCAAGAAGCGCATGAAGATGCTGGGCAGCGTGGAAATCCCGCAGGAGGCCTTCATGGCCATGCTGAAGCTGGAGGAATAATGGATCTACATCTCCGAGTTCTCGCAGAACTCGGAGATGTAAAACCGGCGCCCCTCAGTAATCCAGCTCAGGCGTCTCTTCTGCATCCAGCCATTGGTCGGGCGCAGCCTGCTCCGGCTCACCGGTCCTGCGCCGGCATAGCGTGCGGAAGGTGCAGTCGCTGCACTTGCTCTCGTCGGGAGTCATCTCGTACTGTTCTTCGCCTTCGCGGCGCGCCGCATCGTCCATAAGCGCCAGCAGGCTGCGCCTGTCGCGCTCGTGCTCGTCGGCACTATAGGGGATATCGACCCACGGCGCATCGGGAAAGTTCGCCAGCCAGTAGCGCATGCTGATCTTTTCGGGTGCAAACGGCTCCCCGGCGTTGAAGGCTGCACCCGCGGTAGCCAGCACATACAGGTAGATGCGCGTCTGGAAACGCTCCGCAAATACCCGGTAACGCGGCGGGCGTTCGCCGCGCAACGTCTTCCAGTCCACGATGACGGCTCGCTCTGCGGCGGGGTCCAGCGCCAGCAGATCGAAGCGCGCATACAGCAGGTAATCGCCCAGCGGGGCCACCAGCGCAAGCTCCGGCAGGCGCTGCGGCGGCAGGTCGTCAAAGCGGTTGCCCGTGAAACGCGCCCACCACAGGTTCAGTTCGGCGTCGTCGGAGGACTGCGCCGGAACGCCCAGCCAGTAGCGTTCGATCCAGCGATGCAGCACCGTGCCGCGCCACAGCGACTTCTGATATTCCTGCGCATCCTGCTTGAACGGCCCGCTCTCGATCAGCGGCCAGGCCTGTTTCGCCACGTAGCGCAGGTAGAACCGGCGCGGGCAATCCGCGAAGTCGCTCAGACTATGCTGGCTGAACTTGAAGGCAGGATCGAGCATGCGGCTATTATCAATGACATCACGTCGCACCTCAAAACCTGCCGGGCGCCACATGGTGTCTGGCAGGTATAAAATGTCGACCTGGATGTGATGTTCACTCACGAAGGCGGCAAATCATGGACAGCGCCGGCCTTCTGGGCAGATGGTGTAGTATCGCGATTCCGCACACCCGCAAGGAGGCGCCACCCATGGCGAATATCCACGACGGACCGCAGTCTGCGCTCTTTACGCCGCTGGCCCTGCAGGGCGGAGGCACATTCGAACAGCTCGCCGCGGCAGCCATCTCCGCGCAGATGGCCGGCGCGCTGGCGCATGCCCCGCGCGGCGCGTGCGTCGGCTGGGGTATCCCCTTCGATATCAGCGCCCCGCTCGTCGTCGCCGCTGCCCCGGTGAGTGTATCGTTTGTCCCCGCGCTGGCGCGCGCGCCGCTGGCCGTGGAAGCCGGCGACGACGCCGCCGAGGCGCAGTGGAAGTCGGTCTATCGCCTGCCGGTGATGGCCTTCGACCACAACCAGATCCTGGACTACGCGCTGAAGCGGCTGCGCTACAAGCTGGAGTATTCCGCGGCGGGCTTCCAACTGCTGCCGCCCGCATTCACGCTCAGCGACCTGC
>JAKALH010000143.1 GCA_021813225.1 Chloroflexota bacterium | reverse complement strand
ATTACAAATCGACTGCTCTGCCAGTTGAGCTACATCGGCACGCCTCCGTCAAGGGCGCGCACAAGCCTAGCCCAGTCTATGACTGGCAAAACGTAATTTTACCCGCAAGTACAGGTTTGAGTCAAGGAGACTGTAAAATCCCAAAATTCCGCCCGCATGTATAACAGGTGATGATGGAGATTGCCATGGATACAATATTGAGTTATTACGCTCAGCAAGGCGTCATCAGCGAACCTGGGGAATATGCCTATCTGCTGGACAGCCTGCCGGCGGACATCGCGGAATTATGCAGGGTCGTACAGGGAACCACCATCCACATCTTCTGGGCCGAGCGCTATGGCCTGAAGCTGTCCGAGCTGCGGCAAGGGGAGGTGCAGTTGCGCAGCATGCCGCGCCGGCTGGCGCGCCTGGTTGAACTCGACCCGCGTCCGTTGACCGAACCGCGTCCGCTGGATAAGAAGCTGGTCGGCAACTGCCGCGATTTCTCGCTCATGCTGGCCGCTATCCTGCGGCGCCAGGGCGTCCCGGCGCGCGCCCGCTGCGGCTTTGGCGCATACTTCCTGCCCGATCACTACGAGGACCACTGGGTCTGCGAGTACTGGAATGCCCGCCAGTGCCGCTGGATGCTGGTGGACAGCCAGCTCGACGCCATCCAGCGCGAGACGCTGCGCATCCCTTTCGACACGCTGGATGTGCCGCGCGACCAGTTCATCGTCGGCGGCAGGGCCTGGCAGATGTGCCGCAGCGGAGCCGCCGACCCCGATCACTTCGGCATCTTCGACATGCGCGGGCTGTGGTTCGTGCTGGGCGATTTCATCCGCGATGTAGCGGCGCTCAACAAGGTGGAACTGCTGCCGTGGGACTGCTGGGGCATCATGGAGACGCCGGTGGAAAATCTGTCACTCGGCGACCTGGCGTACCTGGACCGCCTGGCCGACCTGACCTGCGGCGATGTGCCGGACTTCGCCGCGGCGCACGCCCTGTACGAGGATGACCCGCGCCTGCGCGTACAGGGCGCTGTGCACAACTACAGCCCGGTCGGGGTTAACAGCATCGCGATACCCTGAGCCTTGAGATGCGCTTGACACAGCCTGGCGCTGGATTTCGACCTGTACGCAAAGTGATAATCAGCGCGCTCAATCGCCGGCATCGCCCAGCAGCAGCAGTTCCAGTTCTTTGAACTGGCGGAAACCGCGGTCAAAACTCACATACGAGTACCCGGCGGAGACGGCAAACGCCGCCAGATAGGCATCCTGCCAAAGCCTGGGCGATGCCAGCCTGCGCGGGATCATGCGCCGCAGGTTATCTTCCAGTGTGTGCGGTTCAGCGCAGAAAATGAACCGCTCATCCGACATCATCCTGTCATAGACATGCCACGCCGCCCCAGCGTCAAGCGGTTCACCCAGCATTATTGACGGATTGTTCAACAACCTCAATAACCCAAGCTGACTCATACGGCAGATGGCGACCTGCGAGTCTGCGGTTATCGTATTCAGCCAGTTCAAGGCGCTGGCGTGGTGAATGTGGCTGGCGTGGCAAAGTGCGAGCAGTACATTAACGTCGCATAAACTGGGCATAGTGCTCGATATCTTCGGTCTGCATCTGCTCAGCCGCGGCATTGACCATTTCGTCGGTGATTCGGCCGCTGCCCGCTTTGTTTCGGATGATGGGGAACCTGGCGCGGCGTTTCTGTGAATTCGACGGCGCGCGCAATCTCGCGCTCAAAGCATCAGCCACCAGATCTTTCAATTTGATCCCCTCAGTAGCGGCACGAGCTTTTGCCTCGCGAAACAGCTCATCCGGTATCTCAATAGTTGTCTTCACAGCAACCATTTTACCATATAACCATATTTATGGCTTTTCGCGTTGCTTCCTGCCTTCTTTCGGCAGCGCCGCCATTGCCAATACACGCGCGGCGCGGGTTTGCGGCCGCCTGCGCTCTCGACCCACTCGACATAGCCCTTGCGGCAGTATGTAGCGAGTGAATCAAAGAATGCCTGCGCGTCGCACGCTGGCGATGACCTTCTGCTCGCTCATATCGACACCTCCGCCCAGTACATCGTCATATTCATATACAGCCGCAACCGACTCGCCGCTTGCCGGTCAGATCTTTTGATCGCGCGTTTTACGCGCCTGCGGCAGTCCGTCGAAGAAGTCCACGATGCCGCTCTCCAGCGAATATTCGGCGCCGACGACCAGCAGGCCGTCGCGCTGCGTCAATTGCTCGAGGATTTCCGAACCGTGCGTCAGATGATCCACCGAGGCGCGGACGTTGGCGCGCACCGCATGCTGCATCAGTGCGGATAGGTCGCGCCTGAGTTCTGTCTCCAGCAGACCCTGTATGGACGGTCGGATGCGCTCCACAATGGAGCGCAGGTTGCGCGACTGGTCTGCCGTCGGGCGCGCCAGTTGATCGAGAGTAGCCTGCACAGCGCCGCATTGCGTGTGACCCAGCACCAGGACCAGGCGCGTGCCAAAGCGCTCCGCCGCATATTCCACGCTGCCGATCTGCGAGGGTGCGACGATGTTGCCGGCCACGCGGATGACGAACAGGTCGCCAAGACCCTGGTCGAAGACAATCTCCGCCGGCACGCGCGAGTCCGAACAGCCCAGGATGATGGCGAAAGGTTCCTGGCCGTCCGCCGCCAGCTCCTGGCGGCGCGTCTGGCTGATGAGCGTCTCGCGGATGAAGCGACCCGACACAAAACGCCCATTACCCTCGCGCAGACGTTCGTATGCTTCGCGGGCTGTCATCATATGCGGCAGGGATTATGCCACACCACGACGGCTACCGGCTGTGGCTCTACAATTGCACTTGCCGGTTGCTCAGCGAAAGCAGTCATGCGGCGCTCATTTACCATTTGAGGAAAACCATGCACTACCTGTTAATCTACGATGTCGTCCCTGATTACGTGGAGCGCCGCGCGGCCTTCCGCAGCCAGCACCTGGCGCTGGCGTGGCAGGCTGTGGAGCGCGGTGAGTTGATACTGGGCGGCGCACTGGCCGAGCCGGTTGACAGTGCAATTCTATTGTTCCATGCGGATTCGCCGGCAGTGATCGAGAAGTTCGTCGCCGCCGACCCGTATGTGCAGAACGGGCTGGTGGCGCGCTGGCACATCCGCCCGTGGCTGACGGTCGTCGGCGAATCGGCAGCCAACCCGGTGCGGGTGTGATACGAATTCACGAGATGCCTGGCTGCGCCTGTATCACGGCGGCATCGCCAGTGACCGCCGGCTGCGGCGTTGCTGGAGCGCGTGCGCGCCACGCTCAACTGCCGGGAGATCATTCTGACCAACCTGTCAATCGCGGTCTCGGCGCACCTCGGGCCGGGCACCGCCGGCATCGTGGCGTATCCCGCCCCTGAGGGATAATCCGCGCACGTATGAACATCGCATCGGACCTGGAAGGCACGCTGACGACCGGCCGCACGTGGAAAGGCGTGGGCGGCTATCTGCAGGCGAACGGGCGCGGGCTGGCCTATGAGATATTCCTGGCATTGCGGCTGCCCGGCAGCACGCTGGCACGCGCCGGCATCCTGGACAAACAGGCCTACGGCAACCAGTGGATTGTGGATATGGCGGGCCTGCTCAAGGGCCTCGACGCGACGCAACTGGAGCAGATGGGCGAGTGGGTCGTCGAACATGTGATGTGGCCGCGCCGCCGCCAGAACGTCCTGGATGAGCTGGACAGCCACCGCCGGGACGGCCACCGCATCATCCTGACCTCCGGCACATACCTGCCGGTGGCGCGGGCATTTGCGCGCCGCATCGGCGTTCAGGATGTGATCGCCAGCGACCTGGGTATGGCGAACGGAACCGCCAGCGGCAAAGTTGACGGCGCGCTCAACGTCATGAGCGCCAAAGCCGACCGGCTGCGCGACCTGCTGGGCAGCGAGGCGTTGCACAGCGCGTACGGCGACACCGCTTCCGATACGCCGATGCTGGAGATGTGCGAGAGGCCCGTCGCTGTACATCCGGACCGCCGCCTGCGGCAGACGGCCCTGGCGCGCGGCTGGCGGATTCTGCAAACGTAAAGTCAATAGCAGAAAACCTCCGGAATCTCGCAGATTCCGGAGGTTCCTTTCACCCCGCCAGGGTCAGGAACACATCCTCCAGCGACGGCTCGACGACCTCGACCGACTGCACCGTCACGCCGGCGGCATGCAGCGCCGACCGTAAAGTTTCGCCATCATGGCCGGGCGCCGTGATCGCGCGCAGATGATCGCCCGACAGCCCCGCACGCACGACGCCGGGCGCATGTTCCAGGACGGCCAGCGAATGGAGCAGCGGCGCGGCGAATACATCCCAGGCCCGCCCGGGCAGCGTCTGCGTTTTCAGGGCGGAAGGCGCATCCATCGCCAGCAGCCGCCCCCCGCGCATGATACCCACGCGCCCGCAGTACTCCGCTTCGTCCATGTAGTGGGTGGTGACCAGCACGGTTACGCCGTCGCCCGCCAGCGCATAGATCAGGTCCCAGGAGGCTCGCCGCGCCGCCGGATCGACGCCGGTGGTGGGTTCGTCGAGGAACAGCAGGCGCGGGCGGTGAACCAGAGCGATAGCCAGCGCCAGACGCTGCCGCCACCCGCTTGAGAGCGCCGCGGCGCGTTGTCCCTCCCTCCCGACCAGCCCCACCCATTCCAGCACTTCCCCCAGCCGGCGCGGCTGGTTGGCGCCGTATACGCCGGCATAGAACGCCAGGTTCTCCCTGACCGTCAATTCGTCATACAGCGCGAACTTCTGCGACATATACCCGCACTGCCGCCGCAGGCGTTCCGGGTCGCGCACCACGTCGTAACCCAATACTTCGGCGTGCCCGGCGCTGGGACGCAACAACCCCAGCAGCATGCGTATCGTCGTGGTCTTGCCCGAGCCGTTGGGGCCCAGGTAGCCGACCACCTCGCCCGGCTGCACCTCGAACGAGACATCATCGACGGCGGTGAAGTTGCCGAAACGGCGCGTCAGATTCTCGGCCCGGATGACGGCGCTCATGGGTGCGCCCCCGTATCAGGCCGGTCTATACCGCCTGGAATCTTCAGCGCCCCGTCCGCGTCGCCGGACAGCGCGATGAAGACGTCTTCCAGTTGCGGCGGTACGGCGCGCAGGCGGCTCACCTGAAACGCTGCGCCTGCCGTCTGCTGAGCCAGGCGCGCTATAACCTCATCGGCTTTGCCGGGCATCACACGCAGGTGCAGGCGGTCGCCGAACATCTGCACATTCTCGATCCCGGCATCCTGCCCGGCCACTCGGCGCAGTTCACGCAGCGGCTGGCCGGCCAGCTCGACCACGCGCCCCTGCAGCATCGCGCGCAACTGCGACGGCGCGCCCTCAGTCAGCAGTTTGCCGCGATGCAGAAAACCAATGCGCGCGCAGCGCGATGCCTCGTCCATGTACGGCGTGCTGACCAGCACCGCCACACCTTCCTCGCTCACCAGCCGGATGATCAACTGCCAGAAATCCTGGCGTGTGAGCGGGTCAACGCCGGTGGTCGGTTCGTCCAGCAGGATGATGCGCGGGCGATGCACCAGCGCCGCGGCCAGGCCGAGCTTCTGCTTCATCCCGCCGGAAAGCTCCCGCGCGCGCCGCCCGCTGAACGCATCCAGCCCGACGAACTTCAGAATATCCATGCAGCGCGGACGCCATTCGCGCGCGGGCAGGCCGCGCACCTCCGCAAAGAAACGCAGATTTTCCAGCACGGTCAGTTCTTCGTACAACGAGAAGCGCTGCGAGAGATAGCCGATCTGCGCGCGCGCCAGTTCCGGCTGCCGGGCGGCGGAAAAGCCGGCAATGGTGGCTTCGCCTGCGTCGGCGCGCAAGGCATTGCACAGCAGGCGGATAAAGGTGGTCTTGCCCGCGCCGTCGGGGCCGACGAGTCCGTAAATCTCGCCGGCTTCCACGCGCAGACTGACGTCATCCACAGCGCGCACTTTGCCGAAAGCGCGACTGAGATGAGATGCGGTAATCATGATTGGGTATGCGGCTCCGCTATGATCCGCCAAAGACGACATCGGCAGGCATGCCGGGTTTCAAGCGGCCGGAAGGGTCGCTCACATCCAGCCGCACCGCAAATACCGTCGTGCGGCGACCTGCAGTGGTCTGCACATTGCGCGGCGTGAATTCGGCCCTGTCGGCGATATGCGAGACTTTCGCGGTGAAGGCTGCGCCCGGGAACGAATCAGCGGTCACCGTCGCCGCCTGCCCAAGCTTAATCGCGCCGTAGCTGTCTTCGGGCACGTATACGGTCAACGTCAGGTCGGCCAGTTGCGACAGCGTCAGCAGCGGCGCGCCCGGCAGAGCCATCTCGCCCGGTTCGATCGAGCGGGTTAACAACACGCCGTCGGCGGGGGCGAGCAGAACCATCTTGTCGATCTGCAACTGCAGCGTGTGCACGGCTGCCTGCGCCGCGGCGATCTGCGCCCTGGCGGCGTCGAGTTGCTGGTCGCGCGCGCCGGCTTTCAGGCCATCCAGTTGAGCCTGCGCCGCCTCAACGGCTGCGGCAGCCTGCTCAATATCGAAGGAGCGCGTGGGTTCCTTCGTGCGGTCCAGTGCGGCCTTGGCGGCCTGCACCTGCTGGTAGGCCGCCGATATCTGCGCGGCGTCGGGGGTCTGCACCAGTTTGTCGTAGGTGGACCTGGCGGCGTTGAAGTTGTTCGTGGCCTGCTCCAGCGCCAGCGCAGCCGGGCTGGCGCCGATGGCGGCGGGGTTGTAGGCATTGGCGCGGTCGTAATCGGCCTGCGCACGTCGCAGCACGGCCTCGGCGTTGCGGTAGTTGGCTTCCGCCTGCGCGTAATCCTCGCGCTGCGGCCCGGCCTTGACCTTGCTGTAGTTCTGCAGAGCGGCGTTATAGGCTGCCTGCGCCGCATCGACATCCGTCTGGCGGACGCCTTCGACGGTGCGGGTGTAGCTGTCGCGCGCCATGACCACCGCAGCCTGTGCCTGGCGCAACTGCTCCGCCGTCGGCCCCGCCGCAAGCAGGTCGTAGCCGGCCTGCGCCGCCTGCAGGTTCGCCTGCGCCTGGTTCAACTGCGACTGCAACAGCGCCGCATCCAGCCGCACCAGCATCTGCCCGGCCTTGACGCGGTCTCCTTCGCGCACGGCGACCTCGACGACGAGCCCGCCGATTTC
>JAKALH010000142.1 GCA_021813225.1 Chloroflexota bacterium | reverse complement strand
GTGCGCATTAGACCAGACTATGCTACCTCTCCGCGCTGCCCGGATTATAGCGCAGGCAGGGGTAATGGATGAGCATCTGTGCGGCCAATACGCCCCACCGGGAGATGTCCTCGCGCGGCCGATTCATAATATGCGCCGCCCGCGCGTCAATGACCGCGGTCACCCGCTGATGTGGCGAAAGTCACTGGCGCGCCCCTGCGCGCAGGCTTAAGATACGGATGTATATAGAGGTGCAACTCACATTATGAAGCAGAAGACTCTTTCGGTCGCAGCGTTGATCGGCTGCGCTATTCTGGCGTTTGCGCCCGCTGTGCCTGTGCAGGCGGCCGGGCGCCGCCCATCGGACATCCTCGACTACACGCCTGAGGTGGGACAGGTTACGAAAGTGATTGACGGGCAGACCATTCAGGTCAGCCTGGAGAACGGACCGCTCGTGACGGTGCGCTATATCGGCATCAGCGCCCCCACCGGCAGCGCCTGCATGGCGGGCGCCGCCGCCAGCGCCAACGCCGTGCTGGTGCTGGGCCAGACAGTGCGCATGGAATCGGACGCGCTGAATGCGGCGCCCGACGGCACGCTGTGGCGATATGTCTACCTCTTGAACGCCAAGATGGCCGGTGAGGAGTTGATCAAAGGCGGCTACGCCCGGGCGAACATCGCGCAGCCGAACATTAAACATCAGGGCGATCTGAACGACCTTGAGGCGCAGGCCCGCGCCAGCGGCGCCGGCGGGTGGGGCGCCTGCGGATGGAAGTCCACGGTCGTCATGGCCCCGGGTGCCTGCACGATCATCCCGCTGGAAGACCTGGCCGCCAATGTGACCACCGTCCCCGAAGTGGGCATGCTGCATGACGGCGATTGCGTGATTATTGACAAGGCGGCCAATCCCAATGGCCCCGAGTGGTCCGGCAAGTTTATCTACCATCCCGCCGGCTCCGTCATCAACCTGAGTTCGATGTATCTGCGCTGGAAGGATGGCATGGTCAACGTCAATGTTGATTCGAACGGCATCGCATCGGCGCATGTCGTCCGCCACACCGCCACCGTCGAAAAGCACTTCGGCCCGCGCACCTTCCGCGTCAACGTCAATGTCCCGTCCTATGTGGAGATACAGCAGATGGTGCACGATCCCGGCCAGCCGGAGATGCTGCAGATTCAGAACCCGCGCACGTGGCTGCTTAAGGACCTGGGCAACGGCAAAGTCGTGCCGCTGGTCGACGCCTTCACTTACGTGTCCGGCGACTTCCGCGACGTGTATTACGGCCCGGGCGGATACCTGTTCTAATTCAGCAGCCAGAAATTACTGGCACCTTTCGCGGCGGTTGAAACCGCGCGCAACGCAGTGCGAATCACACCTGACAGGTCTGCCAGACCTGTCAGGTTTATGCGTTGTCGGCGCTTTTCATCACCCACTTTCCGGCAGCGATGAGAGTATGATTGCCTGCGAGATGAGAACACGACAGGACTGGGAGAACGAGACACTTACACCATCGCTGAAGCGCGCGCCGGAGCGGCGGGCCAGTTTTGAAACGCCGTCGGGCATCCCCTTTGAAATTGTCTATGGCGACAGCGCCGGAGAATTCCCCGGCGAATACCCCTTTACGCGCGGCGTGCATCCCACCATGTATCGCTCGCGGCTGTGGACGATGCGGCAGTACGCCGGCTACGCCAGCGCCGAGGAGTCCAACCGCCGTTACCGCTACCTGCTGGGGCAGGGCCAGACCGGCATCTCGGTTGCCTTTGACCTGCCGACGCAACTGGCTATGGACGCCGACGACCCGCTGGCGGCGGGCGAGGTCGGCAAGGTCGGCGTGAGTGTATCCACACTCGACGACGCGCGCGAGCTGTTCGACCGGATACCGCTGGACAAAATCAGCACCTCGATGACCATCAACGCGCCGGCTGCGATTCTGCTGGCGCTGTACATCGCCGTCGCAAAGGAGCAGGGCGTACCCGAAGGCAAATTGCGCGGCACTGTGCAGAACGACATCCTGAAGGAATACGCGGCGCGCGGGCTGTACGTCTTCCCGCCCCGCCACTCGATGCGCCTGGTCACGGATATCTTCGCCTACTGCGGCGAGCACGTCCCGCACTGGAATACCATCAGCATCAGCGGCTATCACATTCGCGAGGCCGGCAGCACCGCCGTGCAGGAAGTGGCCTTTACGCTGGCTGACGCCATCGCCTACGTGGAGGCGGCGCGTAGCGCGGGTCTCAATGTGGATGACTTCGCCGGGCAACTGGCGTTCTTCTTCAACGCCCACAACGATTTCCTGGAAGAAGTGGCCAAGTTCCGCGCGGCGCGTCGCCTGTGGGCGAAAATCATGCGCGAACGCTTCGGGGCGAATGACCCGCGCAGTTGCATGCTGCGCTTTCACGCGCAGACCGGCGGCAGCACGCTGACGGCGCAACAACCCATGAATAACGTCGTCCGCGTGACCATCCAGGCGTTGGCGGCGGTGCTGGGCGGCGCGCAGAGTCTGCACACCAACAGCATGGACGAGGCGCTGTGGCTGCCGACGGAGGAGTCGGTGCGCACGGCGCTGCGCACACAGCAGATCATTGCTTACGAGAGCGGCGTCACCGGCACCGTCGACCCGCTGGGCGGCGCTTACGCGGTCGAATATCTCACCGACGAAATCGAACGGCGCGCCAATGCGCTGATTGAGGAGATCGACCGCATGGGCGGAGCGGTGCGCAGCATCGAAAGCGGCTGGATGCAGTCGCAGATTGCCGAAGCGTCGTACCATTACCAGAAGGAAATCGAATCGAAAGACCGCATCATCGTCGGGTTGAACGAGTTCAAATCGGACGCCGATGCCGCAGACGGCCGGCATATCGCCCGTTTCAATGTCAACCCGGCCGTCGAGCGGCGCCAGCGCGAGCGGCTGGCCGCCTGGCGCGCGCGGCGGGATGCGCAGAAAGCGGCGGAATTGCAGGCGCAGTTGAAAGCCGCAGCGTCCGGCTCTGAAAACCTGATGCCGTGCCTGGTAGCCTGCGTGCAGGGCGGGCTGACCGTGGGCGAGATCGGCAGGGTGCTGCGCGCGGTGTTCGGCGAGTATCACCCGCCGACGGTGATCTAAGTTAGTCGCCGTGAGTTTTTGACACATTTGCCCGGCGACTCCAAGTCGCGGGCAACCGATGCAGAGCCTGATTAAGCGGACGGGAGCAGCCGTCTTTAGACGGTTTCGCGCTGTGTTGCGCGCGGTTTCAACCGCCACGAAAGGCGCCAGGATTTTCTGGCAGCTAACTTAGCGGGGCCAGGCGGGTATCATAGCATGGGCTGAGGAGACAACTCATATGGATGTGAACCTGGGCGAAACTCAAATGGTCGAACTGCAGGCGGTCTATTCCGCGGAGCAGATACAGGGCATGGCCGTCGGCAGGCGCATTGACGCCTTTGGGCAGATGGCCAAGTTGTTTCAACGGCCGAAACCGGAAGACATCGAGATTGTGACGATCCAGAAACAGTACGAGTCGTTCTGGTCGGTCTCGGCGACGGCGCACTACATCTACGAGCGCAAGCGCGTGTACCACGTCGATGTGCCGGCGACCGAAGTGCAGTCCGTCACGCTGCAGGACCGCAGCTACCCCATCACGGTGAACCGCACGCGCGGCATTGACCTGGACGTGCTGGAGCGCTGCGACGAAACGCTGCACCGCGACCTGACGCTGGACGGGCAGAGCGGCGAAGTGGCGGATTACCGCCGCTACCTGACGGCGACGCCGTTGATGATGCCCGATCTGGCGACGCTGCAGCGCGGCGGGGCCGACGTCGTTGCCCCCGAAGTGCGCAGTTCGTTCGTCATCCGCCATGTCATCCCGCTGCTGATGAAAACTTTCCAGGCCGACCGGGTCATCGAGGAAGTCATCAATATCGAATCGATCGTGCTGTGCTTTCACGCCATTTATGCGGTAGAGTATGTATGGGCGGCGAAACAGAAACGCCAGATCCTGATCTTCGACGCGCTGACCGGCCAGTCTAGGCCGTCCGGCGCAGAGATGAGAACGCATTCCGCGAAGGTGCTCGAGAACGACACCTTGTTCGACATCGGCAGCGACGCCGTCGGCACGTTTATCCCGGGCGCCAATGTGTCGATTCAGCTCGGCAGGTTGGCGCCGCGCCAGGCTGTCAGCGTGCCGTAACCGTCAGTCTGCCGGTCGGGGAGTCTGTGTATGAATACGCTGCACAGCAGCCACCCGGATGCGCCGGCCATCCGGAAACCGATTGCCGGTGATATTCCCCTGTCCAGCGCCGTCGATCCGCTGGTCGTCGAGGGAACCCTGTACGAACGCCTGCCCGGCGATGCGGTGCACTGCTTCGCCTGCGGGCATCACTGCCGCATCAAATCCGGTGCGCGCGGCATCTGCCAGGTGCGCTACAACCGCGGCGGCACGCTGTATGTGCCGTGGGGCTATGTCTCCAGTCTGAATTGCGACCCCATCGAGAAAAAGCCGTTCTACCACGTGCTGCCCGGCACGACCGTGATGACCTTCGGCATGCTGGGCTGCGACATGCACTGCACCTATTGCCAGAACTGGGACATTTCGCAGGCGCTGCGCGACGGCGACGCCGAGGGCACGCCGGCGCGCATCAGCGCGGAGCAGATTGTGCATCTGGCCGCGCAGTACGGCGCGCGCAGCGTAGCCAGTTCCTACAACGAACCGTTGATCACGTCGGAATGGTCGGTAAGCGTCTTCAAACTGGCGCAGGCAGCCGGGCTGGCCTGCATGTTCGTGTCGAACGGCAACGCCACCCGCGACGCGCTGGAGTTCATCCGCCCGTGGACCGACGCCTACAAGATCGACCTGAAGACGATGCGCGACGCCGGCTACCGCTCGCTGGGCGCCGTGCTCGAGCGCATACTGGACGGCGTGCGCATGGTGCACGCGCTGGGGTTCTGGCTGGAAATCGTCACGCTGGTGGTGCCGGGCTTCAACGACTCGAATGACGAACTGCGCGATGCGGCGCGCTTCATCAGGTCGGTGTCGCCGGATATTCCCTGGCATGTGACGGCCTTCCACCAGGACTACAAGATGCGCGAGGCGGAGAACACCGACGCCCGCACGCTGATGCGCGCCGCCGAAATCGGATATGGCGAGGGTCTGCATTACGTCTATGCGGGCAACCTGCCGGGGCGCGCCGGTTCGTACGAGAACACCGTATGCCCGGGCTGCGGCCGCACGCTCGTCGAGCGGCGCGGGTTCCGCGTGCTCAACAGCGTCATCACCCCGGCGGGCGAGTGCCCGCACTGCCGCACCGTCGTCGCCGGCATCTGGAGCGCGAAGCGCGCGCCGCAGACGCGGTGACGGGCTTTGGTATCATCATGCCAAATGGCAGATGTAAAACCCACCATCACCGTAAAATTTCTGATTGACGGCAACGAAGTCGGCCAACTGCTGCTGACGGCGAAAGACTTCAAGACGGGCAGCACCGGCTTCTACGGCCAGGGCAAAGTCACCCTGGGCGACGATGCCGCCAAAGGCTACCAGGCCCAGGTGCAACTGGTGAAGATCGGCAGCAGGGAAGCCAAATCACAGGGCGAATAAGCCACATCACCTGAGGGGAACAACAGTGCGGATACTCGTCACCGGGGGCGCCGGATTCATCGGCTCGCATGTGTGTGAACGCCTGATCGCGGAAGGGCACGCGGTCGCGGCGATGGATAACTTCATCACCGGCTCGCCGGCCAATATCGCCCATCTGCGGGACAACCCGAATTTTGAGTTCATCGAGACCGATATCAGCGAACGCTGCGACCTGGACGGCCCGCTGGATGCGGTGATGAATCTCGCCTCGCCCGCCAGTCCGGTCGGGTATCTGGACAACCCGATCGCGACGATGAGAGTCGGCTCTCACGGTACGTATAACGCGCTGGAACTGGCGCGCCGGGCCGGCGCGCGATTCCTGCAGGCCAGCACCAGCGAAGTGTACGGCGACCCGCTGGAGCATCCGCAGCGCGAGACGTACTGGGGCAACGTGAACTGCATCGGCGTGCGTTCGGTGTACGACGAAGCCAAGCGCTACGCCGAGGCGTTGACGATGGCCTGCTGGCGCACCTACGGCCTGCGCACGCGCATCATCCGCATCTTCAACACCTACGGGCCGCGCATGGCGCTGAACGACGGGCGGGTGGTGCCGAATTTCGTGGCGCAGGCGGTGCGCAACGAGCCGCTTACCGTCTACGGCGACGGCAGCGCCACGCGCGCGTTCTGCTACGTCAGCGACCTCGTCGACGGCATGTTGCGACTGCTGTGGTCGGACGAACACATGCCGGTGAACGTCGGCAACCCCAGCGAGATGACGGTGCTGCAGTTTGCGCAGGCCGTGCGGGCGGCGGGGCAGCCGGGCTGCACCAGTGAAATTGTCTTTGTGCAACCCAGAGCCGAGCGTATCTCCGACGACCCGCAGCGCCGCCGCCCGGATATTTCCCGCGCACGCGCCATCCTGGGCTGGGAACCCCGCGTATCGCTGGAGGAAGGGCTGCGAAACACGATCGCCTATTTTCGCAAGGCGATGAGCCACGCCTGAAATGCGTGCGCGCTCAATGGTAGGATTGAGCTAATGGCCATTATTTTTCCATTCACGGCACTGGTGGGCCAGGAGCGCATGCGTCGCGCCCTGGTGTTGAACGCAATCTACCCGCAGATCGGCGGCGTGCTGATCCGCGGCGAACGCGGCACGGCGAAGAGCACCGCCGCCCGCGCGCTGGCTGCGCTGCTTCCCGACATCGAAGTCTTCGAAGGCGACCCGTTCCAGTGCGACCCCGGCAACCCGGCGACCTATACCGACGACCTGAAGGCGCGCGTTTCGACGGGCGAATGCCCCAAGGTCATCTGCCGCAAGACGCCGTTCGTCAACCTGCCCGTCAGCGCCACCGAAGACCGCGTGGTCGGCACACTGGATATCGAAAAAGCCATCCAGCGCGGCGAGCGCCGTTTCGACCCCGGCATCCTGGCCGCCGCCAACCGCGGCGTGCTGTACGTGGACGAGGTGAACCTGCTGGACGACCACGTGGTGGACCTGCTGCTGGACGTGGCCGCGATGGGCGTCAACGTGGTAGAGCGCGAAGGCGTCAGCTTCTCGCACCTGGCGCGCTTCGTCCTGATCGGCTCGATGAAC
>JAKALH010000141.1 GCA_021813225.1 Chloroflexota bacterium | reverse complement strand
AGCGATGGCGCGCAGCAGGCGCTCGACGGCGGGCTGCATATCGGGCAGCGCGAACGGGTCGGGCGGAGCGGCGTCCTCGGACAGGAAAGCGCCTGCTGCGGCGGCGTCGCGATAGCCGCGCGCCCACAGCACCTGCGCAACCAGCGGATGCGTGCCGGGGAATGCGCGCAGGAATTCATCCGGCGCGCGCTCGGCGACGACCCATTCCATGCGTGCCGGATTGCTCATGAATTGAACTGGACGGTCATATCGGCTGCCTGAGAACAAGAAACCCGCTTTCGGGTGAAAGCGGGTTCCCGGAGTTTACGCCGAAAGGCTGCCGGCTAGAACCAGTTCTGCTTCTTGCAGAAATCGGTGATCACAGGGATATTGATGTCCTTACCCTGATACGCCTGAATGCCCCAGATGATGAGCGGAATGTACGGCACCCATGCCAGGCAGGCCAGGATGACCGTAAAGGTCATGATGATGATCAGGACGATTTCGATCACGGCATACGCGATGCTCTGCACGGCGTGCTTCCTGAGGACCGGGTCATTCTTCATGCTGTCCGAAAGAAGAATGATGATGCCCCCGATGGGTGCGATGATATATGCAAGCAGGGCCATTAACTTTGCATTCGAGTCACTGGACGGCGTCTGAGTGGACATGTCAAATTCCTCCTGAAGTGAATACTGGATTTCTCTACCTGTCAGTGCCTATTGTAAACCGATTAGCGAAGCAGGCAAGTCATCCCGGCCGGGCCTCTTTTACAATCAGGGCATGGCAAGAATCCTGTTCATGGGCACGCCGCAGTTCGCCGTGCCGGCGCTGGCGGCGCTGGCGCAGCACTATGAGATCGTCGCGGTCGTAACACAACCCGACGCGCCGGCGGGGCGCGGTCGCGCGCTGGCGGCGTCGCCGGTCAAGCGGCATGCGCTGGAACACGGTCTGCGCGTGCTGCAACCCGAGACGTTGAAACCGCCCGCAGCCGTCGCCGAATTGCGCGCGCTCGCGCCGGATGTCGTCGTCGTGGCGGCGTTCGGGCAGATCCTGCGCCGCGATGTACTGAGCCTGCCGCCGTACGGCTGCATCAATATCCACGCCTCGCTGCTGCCGCGCTGGCGGGGCGCATCGCCTATCAATGCCGCCATTACCGCGGGCGACTCCGTAACAGGCGTCACGATCATGCAGATGGAAGCCGGGTTGGATTCCGGCCCGATTCTGGCGCAGCGCCGCGAACCGATACATGCCGACGACACGACCGCGACATTGACGGAGCGGCTCGCCCGGGTCGGCGCCGAACTGCTGATGGAGACATTGCCGCGCTGGCTGAGCGGGCAGATCACCGCGCAGCGCCAGGATGAGTCGCAGGTAACCCGCTGCAGCATCATTAGAAAGGAAGACGGCCGTATCGACTGGATGCGCCGCGCGATTGAGATTGAGCGGCTGGTGCGCGCCATGACGCCGTGGCCGGGCGCGGCGACGCTCTGGCAGGGGCGGCAACTGCTGATCAGGCGCGCGCGCGTCTACAGCGGCCCGGCGGAAACCGCGCTGGAACCGGGAACGGTCGGCGTCGACGGCGCATCCGTGCGCGTGCAGTGCGGCGACGGCGCCCTGGAACTGCTGGAAGTGCAACTGGAAGGCAGGCGCAGCATGACCGCCGCCGATTTCGCGCGCGGCCAGCGCCAGTTCGACGGGTCGCGGCTTGGCAGTAGAGACGCGCCATCACACACTCCAATTTGACGCAAAACCAAACCCAATCTATCCTTGCGGCATGAAAAAAGCGGAAGTCGCTGACACATCGGAGGCGCACATTGCGCGCCCGGCGCAGTTTGACCTGGCTGTTTCCCCCGTGCCCGGAACATCGACGCGCTCCTACAGCTCCATGTGCGGCGACTATGCCCTGGACCCCGCCGAACTGGCCGTCCTGGAGAATATCCAGCAGCGCCTGCTGTGGCTGTCGACGCTGATCATCCACCACGCCAACCATGTGCGACCCAACCCGGATGGCTCGAAGATCGGCGGGCATCAGGCGTCGTCGGCATCGGTTGTCACCATCCTCACCGCGCTGTATTTTCACTTCATGCAGGCCGGCGACCGCATCGCGGTGAAGCCGCACGCCTCGCCGGTGTTCCATGCCGCCATGTATCTGATGGGTCTGCTGCCTCGCCAGTATCTGACCACGCTGCGCGAGTTCGGCGGTCTGCAGGCCTATCCCAGCCGCACGAAAGACATCGACGGGGTGGACTTCTCCACCGGCTCGGTGGGGCTGGGGGCGGTGGCGCCCGCGTTCGCCGCGCTGACGCAGCAGTATGCGCAGGCGCACTTCGGCGCTACCGCGGCGAAACGCTTTATTGCCTTGAGCGGCGACGCCGAACTGGACGAGGGCAACGTCTGGGAAGCTATCATCGAAGAGTCGCTGCAGGGTCTGCACAACACCATCTGGATCATCGACCTGAACCGCCAGAGCCTCGATCGCGTGGTGCCCGGCGTGCGCGCCTCGCGCCTGAAGGCCATCTTCGCCGACAGCGGCTGGCAGGTGCTGGAAGCCAAATACGGCACCGCGCTGCAGGCCGCCTACGCGCGCGACGGTGGCGCCGCATTGCGCCAGTGCATCGACGACATGAGCAACGAGGAATACCAGAGCCTGATCCGCGAGGACGGCGCTAAGATCCGCCGCGCGCTGGCGCAGCGCCCCGGCGGCGCCGATATCAGTCGCTGCATCGCCGGCACGCCGGACGATGAACTGCCCGCGCTGCTGGCCAATCTGGGCGGGCACGACCTGCCGGAACTGCTGCGCATCCTGCATTGCGCGGAGGCCGAGGAAGACAAGCCGACCGTCATCTTTGCCTATACCATCAAAGGCTGGCGTCTCCCCATCGCCGGCGACCCGCTCAATCACGCGGCCTTGCTCAGCGCCGACCGGCTGGAAGCATTCCGCGCCTCGCTGGGAATCGACGAGCAGACCCAATGGGACGCCTTCGCGCCCGGCACCGCTGAGGAGCGCTGGTGCCGGCAGTCCGCGCAACGGCTCGGCCTGGCGTCCAGAGCGGCGGCGTACCCGGTGCAGGTTGCCGCAGCGGACATCCCGCGCGAGTTGAACGCCAGCAACATGGCGGTCACATCGACGCAGGAGGCCTTCGGGCGCGCGCTGCTGCGCCTGGCGGATGTGCCGAAAGTAGGCGAGCGCATCGTCACGTCCTCGCCCGATGTCTCTGTATCGACCAACCTGGCCGGCTGGATCAACAAGGTCGGCGCGTTCGCCCGGCAGCAGGTGACCGACTACGAGGAAGGCCGCACGCGCGCGCTGCAATGGCACGCGGCGCTGCAGGGCCGCCATATCGAGCTGGGCATCTCGGAGATGAACCTGTTCATGCTGCTGGGGCAACTGGGGCTGTCTTACGAACTGAACGGGCAGTTGCTGTTCCCGATCGGCACGGTGTATGACCCGTTCGTGTGCCGCGGGCTGGATGCGCTGATCTACGGTCTGTACAGCGCGTCGAAGTTCATATTCGCCGGCACGCCCAGCGGGGTATCGCTGTCTCCGGAAGGCGGCGCGCATCAGTCGGCGGTCACGGCGTCGCTGGGCGTCGAACTGCCCAACCTCGATTTTTACGAGCCGTGCTTCGCCGTCGAAGTGGAGTGGGCGCTGCTGGAAGGGCTGCGGCAGTGCTGCGACCGCGCCAATGGGCGCAGCACCTACCTGCGCCTGTCCACCAAGGCCGTCGACCAGTCGCTGATGCAGCCGGCATTGCAACGGCTGGGCCGCGACGAGCTGGAGCGCCAGGCTCTGGCCGGCGGCTACCTGATTCGCACGGCGCAGACAGCCGGCCCGCTGGTGCACCTGGTGACATGCGGCACCATGGTGCCCGAGGCGATTGCCGCGGCGGATTACCTGGAGCGCGAGGGCGTCGGCGCTGATGTCATCCACCTGACCAATCCCCGGCGCGCCTATGAGGATTGGCAGCGCCATCGCTACGACGGCAGCCACCACCTGGGTACGCTCATGGCTCCGGAGCAGCGCCGCGCGCCGATCGTCACCGTGCTGGACGGTGCGTCGCATTCGCTGGCCTGGGTGGGCAGCGTCTTCGGCCAACGCACTGCTTCGCTGGGCGTGGACAGGTTCGGCCAGTCGGGTGCGCGCGGCGATGTCTATCGCTATATGCGCATCGATGTGGACAGCATCCTGGCGACGGCTTTTGCGGCGGTGGACGAGGCGTAGGGGAAGGACTCGCCGAAAAACCCGGATAACCGTTTTCCCTTGACCACCGCCGGTCAGTTGTGTTCTAATAGCAGTTCTGTATGCAGAACTACAGGGCTGAAAATCCCATCATTGTCCAAAGCGACAAGACCGTCCTGCTGGAGGTCGACAACCCGCTTTACGCTGAGGCGCGCGACGCGCTGGCGCGTTTTGCCGAACTGGAGAAAAGCCCCGAGTATGTGCATACCTACCGGGTGTCCGCGCTATCGCTGTGGAATGCCGCCGCCGCCGGCCTGACGGCGCAGGCCATCCTGAACGACCTGGAGCGCTACTCCAAGTACCCCCTGCCCGATAACATCCGCGTCGATATCGTCGACGCCATCAGCCGTTACGGCCGCATCAAAATCGTCATCGACGCAGGCCATATGCTGGTTCTGTCCGACGACTATTCGTTGATGGAGGAAATCTCGCGGCATAAGCTGTTTGCGCCGCTGGTGAAAGCGCGCCTGGGGCCGACGACGTTCGAGATCGACCCGGCCCAGCGCGGGCATGTCAAGCGTGTGCTGGTGCAGATCGGCTTCCCGGCTGAGGACCTGGCCGGGTATGTGGACGGCATGGCGCTGCCTTTCGAACTGCGCGGCATCGGCGCGTTGACCGGCGAGCCGTTCAGCACGCGCGCCTACCAGGAAGACGCCGCCGAGGTGTACTGGGCGGGCGGCAGCGCAGCCGGCGGCAGCGGGGTGATCGTGCTGCCCTGCGGGGCGGGCAAGACCATCGTCGGGATGGCCGCCATGCAGCGCACGCAATGCGCCACGCTCATCCTGTGCCCAAACACCGTGGCGGTGCGGCAGTGGATTCGCGAACTGCTGGATAAGACCTCCCTCGCCGAGGATCAGATCGGCGAGTACACCGGCCTGAAAAAGGAAGTGCGCCCGGTGACGGTGACGACCTATCAGGTATTGACCTACCGGCCGCGCAGGGCCAAGAAGACGGCGGCAGAAGGCTCACCGGACGGCGCGGCGGACACCGGCGATGAAGGCACTGAGAGGACCGCCAGGGCGCCGCTGGTCGTCTCGGAATATCCGCATATGCAGTTGTTCACTTCGCTGGACTGGGGCCTGATCATCTACGACGAGGTGCACCTGCTGCCGGCGCCGGTGTTCCGCATCACCGCCGAGATACAGGCGCGCCGCCGCCTGGGACTTACCGCCACCCTGGTGCGCGAAGACGGCCGCGAAGGCGAGGTGTTTTCGCTGGTAGGGCCGAAGAAGTACGACGTGCCGTGGAAGGACCTGGAGCGGCAGGGCTGGATCGCCACCGCCGAATGCCACGAGGTGCGCGTCGCATTGGACGTAGACGACCGCATGGAATATGCGGTCACCGACCAGGACGGCAAATACCGCTTCGCCGCAACCAACCAGAAGAAACTGGAACTGGTCTCCATGCTGGTGCAGAAACACCGCGAGGACTCCATCCTGATCATCGGCCAGTTTCTGGACCAGCTGGGCAGAATCGGCGAGCGCATCGGCGCGCCGGTCATCACCGGCGAGACGCCGGTGCGCCAGCGCGAGAAACTGTATGCCCAGTTCCGCAACGGCGAAATCAACCACCTGGTGCTGTCCAAGGTGGGCAACTTCTCCATCGACCTGCCGGATGCCAACGTGCTGATTCAGGTCAGCGGCATGTTCGGCTCGCGCCAGGAGGAAGCCCAGCGCCTGGGGCGGGTGTTGCGGCCCAAGCAGAACGGCCTGCTGGCGCATTTTTACACCATCGTCACGCGCGACACCTTTGACCAGGAGTTCGCCGCCAGACGGCAGTTGTTCCTGACCGAGCAGGGCTACCACTACGACATCTTCTACGAAGAGGAAGTGCCCGCCTTCCAGCCGGCGGTTATCGCGACGAATGCGGCGCCCGTGCGCCGCAGCGCCAGGGGATACCTGAGTCAACCATGACACCCGGTCGAAGGCCCGACGTTGTCGATCTGATCGACGACAGTCTGTATCTGGACGAGTTTGAGGACATCAACCTTGATATTCTGGCCGCGCAAATCCCCGGCCTGACCCCGCAACGCCTGCTGCAGGTGCTGGCCGAACAGGGAGGCAACGCTTTCCTGCTCAACGATGAACTGGTGAAATCCATCTGCGGCGCCCGCACCTACGCCAAAGGCAGGAAGCTGTTATCCAGCGGAGCCGTGGCAGGCAGATCGTTCGACGGGAATATGGTGAAAGGCATTGTCGTCGATGGCGGCCATAGCCAGCAACCGCACTTCACATTCCGCGCGGATACGTTCGACTGTACGTGCGACGAACTGGGCATTGGCGCGTGCAGCCATATCGCGGCGCTCATGCTGGCCTGGATGGAGCACTGGAACTCATTTCTGCCTGAGCATCCCACGCGGGATGAACTATCCGGGCTGGAACACAGCTCGTTCGGCCAGTTCCTGATGGCGATCTTCGAAGTGAACCAGTTCGCCGCGGCGCTGCAGCGCCTGGCGCGGCTTCAGGCTGCGCCGGGCGCGCGAGCTGCAGCGCGCCTGCCCGGGGCGGGTATGGAACGGGCGTCCGGCACTGCTGTCTATTGGCCGTCCGCCGCATCCATCCGCACCACATCGCTGCCGTTGAAGCAGACCATTGAGAGCGAGTTCAATACGACGCAGTTGCGCGAACTGGCCCGCTGGCTGGGCGTGAAGCTGAAAGGCAATGCCAAGTCCGCGTATATCGATCAGGTAGCGGCGGCGTTGAGCGCCCGCACGGCCGGTCTGCGCGAGTCGCCCGATGCCCTGCTGGCCGGGCTGCCCGATGACCATGCCGCTTTCGTGCGGCGGGCGCTGACCGCGCGCGATTATTTCCTGCCGCTGCCGCGCAACCTGGCCAATGCGCTGTGGACGCAACTGATCAACCGCGACCCCGATAAACGCCTGGCTGACATGCTGGATGCGCTGCGCCGCCGCGCCATCCT
>JAKALH010000140.1 GCA_021813225.1 Chloroflexota bacterium | reverse complement strand
CTGTAGTTCCCGCGGTACACTTCGATACCGCTGCGGCTCATCTCCCAGATCGTATTCACCGTGCGGTCGAGGAAGTAGCGGTCATGGCTGACCACCAGGAATGCGCCTGCGCGGGCGCGCAGGGTGGTTTCCAGCCATTCCACCGCTTCGATGTCGAGGTGATTGGTCGGCTCGTCCATGATGAGCAGGTCGGGGCCTTCCAGCAGCAGGCGCGCCAGCAGCGCGCGGGTCTTCTGCCCGCCGCTCAGATGGTTCAATGGCATATCCCAGTCGGGTTGCTTAAAGCCGAGTCCATCGAGGGTCTGCTTGATGCGCACGTCGTAGTCGTACCCGCCGGCATGCACGAAGGCTTCCTGCAGTTCGCTGTAGCGGTTCAGCAGGTCCTCGGATGCGTCGCCTGCGGCCATGGCCTCTTCCATGCGATGGAGTTGTTGCTGCTGCGCCTGCAGACTGGCGAAGACCGTGAGCATCTCCTGGTACACGGTGTTCTCGCGCTCGGCGAAGGCTTCCACGGCCTCCTGGCGCAGGTATCCCAGCCGCTTACCTTTCGCCAGGCGCACACTGCCGCTGGTCGGCTGCATCAGCCCGGCCATGATGAGCAGCAGGGTCGTCTTGCCGATGCCATTGGCGCCGACCAGCCCGATCTTGCCGTCATTGGGTATGCCGGCGCTGATGCCCTGAAAGACATCGAACGCGCCGAAGGATTGCCCGACATTCGTCAGCGTCATGATCGACATTTCAACACTCCATCAGATGGCGAATACGCCGCGCTCGCATTTGTCGTCGTTCCGCGCCCTGCCTGCGTTGGCGCCTCGCGTCCAGCGCTTCAGCAGACCGATCAGTTTTTGTAAGAAACCAGGCTTCGCGGTCATTGCGTTCTCTCCGAATCCGCCCATGCGAAACGAACAAAAAAGCCGCGGGAAACGATTCACCCGCGGCTTGCGACCCGACAAAAAAGGCCGCGGGTTCCGATTGCTCCCGCGGCCTTCAGGTTCTCAGTAGCTTGCTACTTCTACACCTTCATCCCGGCAACAGGCGCAATACGGCAAGGGAAACCACACCGCCGCCCCTGGCGGTGCGAGAAACCACTGGAATAACCGGAATTTCCCTCACCATAACTTTCGCCTGCAAACAAATAATCTTGCAGGGATGAATTTACCATTTCCGGGCGCTGCCGTCAAGATACCCAAAACACGTAAAACACGTAACAGTTCAGAGTGCGGGCATATAAGGTTGAGCGCCGGGCATGGCCAGGTACTGCGCCCCTGCGCCGGCCAGGTGGCAAACAAGGCCTGCGCGTTCCGCTCACAGCGATTCCGCGTTTCTTTTGTGCGCATTATTCAGCCGCAGGGTGTTCTTCGCCGGCGGCTGCGCCCGACGCCTGTTCGCGCGCCGCGATGTCTTGCAGCGCTGCGCGCGCGGCGGACTGTTCGGCGGTCTGTTTGCTGCTGCCGCTGCCGGTTGCAGCCATCAGGTTGCCCAGCCATACCTCGACGGTGAACGTCTTGGCGTGGTCCGGCCCTTCGGAGCCTGCCACCCTGTAGCGCGGCGTGATCGACAGTATGGCCTGGCTCCATTCCTGCAACTGGCTCTTGGGGTCGCGGTCCAGGTTCTCGTTGAGCACGGCGGCCGCAGCGCCTTCGATCATTTTCTCGAAGTAGGCGCTGACGGCCTCCAGCCCCTGGTCGAGGTACAGAGCGGCCATCAAAGCCTCGAAGGCGTCGCCCAGGATGTTGGCGCGCTGCCGTCCGCCGCTCTCTTCTTCGCCGCGCCCCAGGCGCAGACGGTCCGCCAGGTTGATGCTGCGCGCGAACTGCGCCAGTGTGGCGGCGCGCACCAGCGCGGCGCGCAGGGTGGTCAGGCGCCCCTCGTCCAGGGCGGGGTAGTGATGAAACAGCCAGCGGGCGACGATGAAGTCCAGGATGGCATCGCCCAGAAACTCAAGCCGTTCGTTGTCCTGCAGCGGCGCGCCGCCGCTGGAGAGATGTTCGTTCGCGTATGACGAATGCGTCAAAGCGCGCTGCAGCAGCTCCTGATTGTGAAACTCCGGTAACATACTATCCGTCAAAGCGTTTGAAGACGACCACGGCGTTGTGCCCGCCGAAACCGAATGAGTTGTTCATGGCGACATCGACCTTCACCCGGCGCGCCTCGCCCGGCACATAGTCCAGGTCGCACTGCGGGTCCGGCTCGGTCAGGTTGATGGTGGGCGGGACGATGCCGTGCTGGATGGCGTAGATGCACGCGGCCGCTTCCAGCGCGCCGGTCGCCCCCATCATATGCCCGGTCATGCTCTTCGTGCTGCTGATCGGGATGCGATAGGCGCCGTCGCCGAACGCGGTCTTGATGGCCTGGGTCTCGGCGATGTCGTTCAGCGGCGTCGCGGTGCCGTGTGCGTTGATATAGTTCACGCTCTCCGGCGGCAACTCGGCCTGGCGCAGCGCCAGCTTGATGGCGCGGGCCGCGCCGGCGCCGCCTTCCGCCGGGGCGATGACGTGAAAGGCGTCGGTCGTCTGGCCGTAGCCGACCAGTTCCGCCAGGATGCTGGCGCCGCGCGACAGCGCAAATTCCAGATCTTCCAGCACCATCACGCAGGAGCCTTCGCCGATCACCACGCCCAGGCGGTTCTTGTCGAACGGCCTGGGAGATCTGGATGGCAGTTCGTTGTCGTGGCTGAGCGCGCCCAGCCGGTCGAAGCCGGCGATGCCGATCACGCTGACCGTGGCGTCGGAACCGCCGCCGAACACGACCTTCGCCGCGCCGCGCCGGATCAATTCGGACGCCTGTCCCAGCGCGTCGTTGCTGGTGGCGCACGCCGAGGTCGGCGAGTAGGACGGGCCTTTGGCGCCGAGGGCAATCGCCACCATCCCGGACGCCCCGTTGCTCATCACCATAGGGATGCAGAACGGGTTCAGGCGGCGCGGCCCCTGCTCGCGCAGGATGTCGTACTGTTGCAGCAGCGACTGCAGGCCGCCGATGGAAGAGCCGATGACGACGCCGGTCTCCTCGGCCAGTTCGGGTGTGATGGTCAGGCCTGAGGTGCGCAAAGCCTCCTGAGCGGCTGCCAGCGCATATTGTTCGAACAGATCGGTGCGGCGCAACTCTTTGGGATCCACCGCGACCGTCGGATCGAAATTCTTCACCTCGCAGCCGACATGCACCGGCAGGATGCTGGAATCGAAACGGGTGATAGGGCCGACACCGGACCTGCCGTTGATCAATGCGTCCCAGGTGGCCGGCATATCCAACCCCACCGGGGTGACCGCGCCGATGCCGGTGATAACAACACGTCTATTTTGCATGGAGGCTCATTCCTTGTTGGGTGACTTCAGGCTTGTTGTGCGGACGCGCCACAGGCCCTTCAGGTCCTCAATGGCGGTCGAGACGATTTTCACGCGCGTGTCCATGTCTTCAATCCACTCGACAGGCACTTCCCATACCCGGTAACCGCTCTGCTCGGCGCGCAGCAGCAATTCCGAGTCGAAAAACCAGGCGTTATCCTGAATATAGGGAACCAGCTCCGTGACGATCCGGCGGCTGACGGCCTTGAACCCGCACTGTGCGTCGTAAAAACGGCGTCGCGGGAACATGAGCAGCACGATCAGGTTATAGATGCGCGACACCACCTCGCGCTTGAGCTGACGCTTGACGCGCGCGCCCGGCATCAGGCGCGAGCCGGTGGCGACGTGGCAAGTGCCCTGCATCAGCGGTTCGATCAGCGGCATGAAATGGCGCAGATTCGTGGACAGGTCCACATCCATATACGCCACCACATCGGCGTCGGACGACTGCCAGGCGGCCTTGAGCGCCCGGCCGCGCCCTTTGGCGTCCAGGTGGATGCAGGCCACCTGGTCGGGGTAGCGGGCGGCCAGCTCTCTGGCGATTTCCAGCGTGCGGTCTACAGATGCGTTATCGGCAACCATGATGCGCCAGCGATACGGGCAGTTGGCAAGCAGGAATTCGCGCAGTTTCATGACGCTGGGGCCTAAGTCGCGCTCTTCGTTGTACACCGGGATTACCACATCGACGCGTTTCTCCGTTGATACAGTCATTCTTGTTGCAGTACCTCCACGCGCCGTGCTGCCGTTATGCGCCGCGGTTGTGTCGTCAAATGATTCTCCCGTGAAAATAGACTCAGGCGGCCACAGGCGCGGGCTGCGCGAGTGTCACCTGATAACCAAGTTGCTCCTGAAGGATTATAGCCGCATCAAAACTTTCCCGGCGGATAACCATTGATCGGTTGATCTACGGGCATGCCGACGCCGGGATATTCACCTTCAGAGAGAACACCCATGGCGGGGAAAAGATGCCGCATCACACGCAAATGGTTATGTTTACAGGCTGCGCGCGGGCCTGGGAAGCCCCAGGCTGATGACGAGTCCCGCGGCGACGCATACTGCGGCGATGCCGAACACGACGCTGTAGGCCAGTGTGCTGGAAGCGCTGGCAGTAATACCGTCCAGCAGCAGGCCGCCCAGCACCGGTGTGAGCGAGACGATCCCGCCGACGGAGTTCAGTACGCCGATGTACATGGCGCGATGGCGCTCCGGCGCGGCGTCCAGCGGATAGCTCTGGAAGCCCAGCATGCCGGCCTGGGCCACGCCGCCATTGATGGCCAGCACCGCGACGAAGAGGGTAATGGCCGTCGAGGGCATCTGCGCGGCCAGCGCCGGGAACGCGGCGACGGCCAGGGCCAGGCCGGGCGCGAACACCTGCAGCAGCACTGAGAAGCGGATAACCCCGCGCGGGCCGAGCCGGTCGCCCAGCCAGCCGAAGAAGGCGATGCCGACGATGCCCCCTGCGACCGACGCGATGCTGAAGACGCCCAGGATCGAATCGGGCAGTTGCAGGCGCTCGCGGATGTAGACGACATAGAAGGCTGCCGCCATGATCTCGATGCCGGTGAAGATGCGCGCCAGCATCAGGCGCTGGAACACCCGGTCGGTTTTTACCGCTTCCATCAGGTGGGCCAGGAAGTGCGACTCGCCCAACTGGCTGTGCTCCACTTCCGACATCGGCGTTTCTTTGATGAAGAGGATGAAGATGAATGAGGCGATGAAGGACGCCCACGCGCAGATGAACAGCACCGCATAGTTGGCCGGGAACGGCAATCCGTCGGGCGAAAGCACCCGTTCCACAATCAGCCCCGCGCCGATGCCGCCGAACAGGCCGAGCAGGTTGCCGATGGCGACACTGCGCCCGCGCATACGCGGCGAGAGCGCCCGGCTGAGCATATCGAACCAGGCGACGCCGGCCAGCGAGTCGCAGATATGGAAGATGCCGATACAGATGATCAGCACGGCCACTGTCAACAGCGGGTTCTCGGCACGGGTGGTCAGCAGCCAGATAGCCATGACCAAGTAGGCCTGGCGGCCGATCAGGCTGGCGCCCACCAGGTAACCTTTCTGGCGCTTCTTGCCGTGCACGATGCGCGCGGCGATGATCTGCGGCAGGAACCAGGCCACGCTGCCGGCCATGGCAACCACGCCCAGCAGCGCCTTATCGGCGGTCAATCGGCTGGCCATGCCCACCAGCACGATGGTGGCCGGGATGAACGACAGGCCCGTCATGAAGGTCAGCATGTCGCCGCTGAAGGCCAGGAAGTTGCGGCGTGAGTCCTGCGCGGCGGCAGGTGTTGCGGCGGGGCCGGCGTCCGGGCTGGCCGGCGCTTCGATTTCGGTGATCACTGGATATATACTGCCTTGCTGATGAATTCCGTGACGCCGCTCCTGCGCGGCGCGCTGATTTCACACTATACCCGATGTGGCGTGTCTCGTAATCGCTGGCAGGCCCTCAAGCTGCGGCGGCATCTTTGGATGCCGCGGGCAGGCCGAGGCTGATCAGTACGCCGATGCCCGCGCACAACGCCACGGCGCCGAACATCAGCGCGTAGCCGGTCATGTCGCCCAGCGACTTCGCGGCGGCATTCAGGAATATGCCGCCGGCGACGGGCGAGAGCGCCACCACACCGCCCAGTGTATTCAGCACACCCACATAAATGGCGCGCCGGCGGTCCGGGGCGCGGTCGATGGTGTAGCCGGAGTAGCCCAGGATGGTCGAGCGTCCCACTGCACCGCTGGCGGCCAGGATGACGATAAAGATGGCGTAAGCCAGCCCGGGAGCCGCCTGCGTCAACGGCGGGTAGACGGCCACCAGGCACGCCAGCAGCGGCGCGCAGAACTGCAGCAGGTTGGCGGCGTGTATCACGCGGCGCGCCCCGTGGCGCTCCGCCAGCGCGCGAAACAGCGCCACTCCCAGGATGCCGCCGGCGATGTAGGCGACGCTGAATACGCCGATGGCCGAGTCGGGCAATTGCAGGCGGTTGGTGATGAATACGACGTAGAAGGCTGCCGTCATGCTCTCCAGCCCGCTGAGAATGCGCGACAGCAGCAGGCGGCGGTACACGGCGTCGGAGCGCAGCGCATCGCGGATGTGCATGAAGAATGAGCCTTCGTGCGACTGTTTCACCGTCTCTTCCGACATCGGGTTTTCGTGCAGGAAAAAGATGAAGACCAGCGACGCCATGAAACCGAGCCAGGCGCACACGAAGATGACGGCATAGTTGAGCGGGAACGGCAGCCCGTCAGGCGCCAGCAGCCGCTCGACGATCACGCCGGCGCCGATGCCGGCGATGGAGCCGACGAGCTGGGCCATGCCGATGGTGCGCCCGCGCTGGCCTGGCGTCAGGTTGCGGCTCATCATGTCGAACCACGAGATGCCGGCGATGGCGTCGCAGATATTGAAGACCACCACCGCCGCGATGAGCACCCACACGGTGAGCAGCGGCGGCGATGCGCCGGTGACGGCCAGCCACACCGCGAAAAGCAGCATGGTCTGGCGCCCGATGACACTGGGAATGACCAGGTAGGGTTTCTGGCGGTGCTTGCCGTGCACCAGCCGCGCGGCGACCAGTTGAGGGATCAGCCAGGACACGCTCCACGACATGGCCACCGCGCCGATCAGCACTTTGTCGTTCGTGAGCCGGCTGACCAGCCCCACCAGGACGGTGGTGGCGGGAATGAACGACAGTCCGGCCAGGAACGAGACGGTGTCGCCCATATACACGATGAGGTTGCGGCGCGTGTCCAGAGGGGCGGCCTGCGGTGTCGTCGTCGATGCTTGTGCTGCCATGGCAGGCTGAATG
>JAKALH010000139.1 GCA_021813225.1 Chloroflexota bacterium | reverse complement strand
GCGGTTCATGTGCGTGGAGAGTGCGACACGCCCTTTGCCGCTGCCGGGCACGACAACTGTGCGCGGTTCATTCACAAAGTTCAACGCGATCAATCGCCTCGCGCCGCCATCGACCCGCCAGTACACGAAGCAATCTTTGTCCGCATCCACCGGCGCATAGCTGCCGCTGTGCAGCGCGGGAGTGCGGCGGCGATACGCAAACAATTTGAGATAGTAGTTCAGGAACGACGCCGGATCGGCTCTCTCAGCGGCCACATTGCGCGTCGTATAGTCCGGCGACAGAGGCAGCCACGGCTCTACGGTCGAGAAGCCGGCGTGCGCGCCGGCGTCCCACTGCATCGGCGTGCGCTCCGGGTCGCGGCCGTATTGCGGGCCGAGCGCCTTGCCGGGCGGATCGATGATGCGATCCGGCGGTATATCCACATTCTGCATGCCCAATTCATCGCCGTAGTAGAAGGTGGGTGTGCCGCGCAGGGTCAGCAGCATCATGCCGGCCACCCGCGCCTGACCCAACCCGCCGAAGCGCGTGGCGAAGCGCGGCTGGTCGTGGTTGCCCAGCACGTAATTCGGCCAGGCATACGGCGGCAGCGCCGCTTCCATGGCGTCCACCGATTCGCGCATGGCGCGCGCGTTCCAGGGAACTTCCATCAACCGGAAGTTGAACGGCAATTGCAGTTCATCGCCATCCGGCCCTGCCCCGTAATAGCGCGTCCAGCGCGGCAGGTCGCCCCACAATTCGCCGATGCCGCAGCGGTCGTCGTATTCGTCCAGCGTGCGGCGGATCGCGCGAATGACCTCGTGCACATCGTCCTGATCCCAGTTGTAGATGTGCAGTTGCTTCATGAACAGGGCGTTGTCCGGCAGGCCCGGCGGCGCGTTGGGGTCAGGGGGATTATCGCGCAGCGCGGGGTCTTTGTAGATCAGGCCAATCACATCCATGCGGAAGCCGTCGACGCCGCGTTTCATCCAGAAGCGCAGCACATCCAGCATGGCCGCCTGCACAGCGGGATTGCGCCAGTTGAGTTCGGGCTGCTCCTTCACAAACTGGTGCATGTAGTACTGGCCGGTCAGCGGATCCAGGGTCCAGGCCGGCCCGCCGAAGAAACTGCCCCAGTTGTTGGGAGGTCCGCCGTCCGCTTTGGGGTCCCGCCAGATGTACCAGTTGCGCCTGGGGTTCGTGCGGCTGCTGCGCGATTCGATGAACCACGGATGCCGGTCTGAGGTGTGGTTGGGCACGTAGTCCATGATGACCCGCATGCCGCGTTTGTGCGCCTCGGCAATCAGGCGGTCGAACGTCGCCAGGTCGCCAAACAGCGGATCGATGTCGCAGTAGTCGGACACGTCATAACCGAAATCCGCCATCGGCGACCGGCAGATCGGGCTGAACCAGATCACGTCGACACCCAGGGAGTTCGCGGTGCCGTCATTCAGATAGTCCAGCTTCTCGATGACGCCGTTCAGATCGCCCACGCCGTCGCCATTGGAATCCTTGAAACTGCGCGGGTAAATCTGATACACCACGCCGCGTTTCCACCATGCTGAAGGCTGCTCCTGGTTAACCATGTCAATTCCTCGCCTGCAGGCGTGATACGTGATACTGGAGGCGCGCCGCCCTGCATTAAGGAAATCTTACCCTCGAATCGAGGATATGCATTTGCCGTGCTATAGTGACAGCCACTATGGATGATTTGGCCGCCCTGGATGCGCGGGACCAGACCGAGTTCAATCATGCGCGCAGGCTTGCCTTCGTGCGCTCGATCCTGGGCGTCATTTCCGGGCAGAGAAATGCGCTGGTTTCATGGGATGAGGTCAAAGACAAGCTGAGGCTGCGCGGGATGATCTACCGCGGCATACAGACCGTGCCGATCGAGAAAATCGCCGGCAGCGTGGGGCGCTACAAGGACTTCGACCGGGCATTCCTGCCCACCCGCAGTTCGCTGAGTGCGCGCTGGCGCAAGATCAACCGCGCTTTTTATGACGATGTCGGCCTGCCGCCCGTCCAGCTCTACAAGGTCGGCGAGGTGTATTTCGTGCTGGACGGCAATCATCGCGTATCGGTGGCGCGCGGGCACGGCGCGGCTTTCATCGACGCCGAGGTCATTGAGGCGGAGACACGCACACCGCCGACCGCCGGCGACCTGAACGCGGATACGCTCACGATTCTGGGCGAATACTCCGAGTTCCTGGAGCGCACACGGCTGGACCAGCTTCGCCCGCAGCAGAGGATACGCTTTTCGATCGGCGGCGCCTACGCGCTGTTGATCGAGCACATTGCCGTGCACCGTTACTTCATGGGACTGGAGCAGAAGCGCGAGATCGGCGAGGATGAAGCGGTGACCGACTGGTACGATAACGTCTATTGCCCGATCGTCTCAGCCATCCGTACGGACCATATTCTGAAAGAGTTCCCCGGCCGCACCGAGGCGGACCTGTATGTGTGGATCATCGACCACCAATACTTCTTGCACGAAGCCGGCGCAGCCGACCTGTCGGCGGAGGAAGCGGCGCTCGATTACGCCGAACACTACGCACCGCCGCCCCCGCCGCCGCTGAAGCGCGTGCAGACCGCGATGGAACAACTGGCGCGATCGTTATCGGAGCGTATGCAGCCGGCGGCGAACTCCGAATCTCCCGAAGCAGACTGAGGATTGCTCTCCACTTCGGCATACCAGCCGGGGTTCCGCCGCAATTGATCCGGCGCGCTGTCCTGTAAAATGCAGACATGGAAATCACATGGCACGGCCAATACTGTTTTCGCATGACCGAGCGCGCCACACTCACTGTTGTCACCGATCCATTTGATGCGAGCACCGGCGAAGAGCCGCCGAAGCTGCGGGCCGATGTCGTCACCATCACGCGCGACGACCCGGCGCACAACAACATCAGCGCCGTGGTCGGCGCGCAGCGCGGCGATGTGCGCATCGTGCGCGGTCCCGGCGAATACGAGATGGGCGGCGTGTTCATCACGGGCGTCGCCATGAAAGCCGAGGCGAAGAAGGGCGCCGCCGCCGAACGCGGGACCGTGTATACCTTCAACTTCGACGGGCTGACGGTGGTGCACCTGGGCGGGCTGTCGTTCGTGCCGTCGCAGGCGCAGGTCGAGGCGCTGGAAACGGTGGACGTGCTGCTGGTACCGGTCGGCGGGGGCGACGGATTGAACGCAGCCCAGGCCAGCGAAATCATCAGCCTGATCGAGCCGAGCATTGTGGTGCCGATGAATTACCGCACCGCGGGCGAAAGCAGCCGCAAACTGGACGGCGTCACCAAGTTCCTGAAAGAGATGGGTTTGAGCGAGGCCCGGACGCAGGAATCGCTGAAGGTGACGAAGAGCGCCCTGCCCGAGGATACACAGGTGATTCTGCTTGAGGTGAAATGACAGCGCCGGCACATTGGTGGCCGCGATGCAGCGCCGTGGCGCTGGCCGCTGCCTTGTGCATCGCTTTAACAGGCTGCGCCGCGCCGACGCCCGCACCTGCCCATACGGCCACAGTAACGCCGGGGCCTGCAGCGCAGAAGCACATCGCGGCTGCGCAGGCGGCGCTGAAAGCGGGCAAGTTTGACGGCGCGCGCCAGGAAGCCGCCGCAGCCGTGCAGGCCGATCCCAACAGCAGCGAGGCGCAGTATCTGCTGGGCAATGCCTATAACCGGATGGCCGGCGCGGAGACCGATGCGCAGAAGGCCAGGGATGATCTGTCGAAAGCGGTCGATGCCTATATGGCGGCCATCCGGCTCGACGCCGCTAACGGTGCGGCTTATACCAATCTGGCGACGGTGTACTATCAGAACGGGCAGTTCGATGAGGCGCAGAAACAGGTCGAGCAGGCGCTGAAACTGAAACCGGACGACCCGACTTCGCACTACGTGCTCGGCACCATATACCTGCAGCGCGACCCCAAACAGGCCGCGGATACACTGGATAAGGCGCAGGCCGAGTTTGAAGCCGCCATAAAAAGCGACGCCAGGATGGGAGCGGCCTATATCGGGCTGGCGAATGTTTACCTGTTCCGGGCGGATTATCCGAAGGCGCTGCAGAATGCGCAGAAGGGCGTCGAGTTGACGCAGGATTCCCCCAGCCCGTATGCTTACTGGGCGCTGGCGCAGGCGCAATGCGCCAGCGGCGATAAGACCGGCGGCGCGAAATCGATTGAGAGGATCAACAGCTTCAACCCGTCCGACCCGCTGTTCAAACAGCAGGTGCAGGCCCTGGCGGACCGCTGCAAATAAGGGACGTTCCGCAGACGCAGAGAGGGAGCAGCGCACAAAGAGGACACGATGGTCAAGCTCATCATGAGTTGGAATATCAAGTCGGATGAATCCGCATACTTCGAGTTTGTGGTGCAGGAGTTCGCGCCGCGCATCATGAAACTGGGGATTCGACCGACCGAGGCCTGGTACACGGTGTACGGCCAGGGGCCGCAGATCATCACGGTGGGCGAGGCGCCCGATCGCGAAACGCTGAATCGCGCGCTGGCAAGCGACGAGTGGGGCGACCTGCTGGAGAAGCTGAACGGTTTCGTTACCGATTACAAACAGAAAATCGTCGCCGGCAAGGCGAAAACCTGAAGCGATACCGATGCGACATGGCAGGGTCAGCCGTAAACGGAAACCCGGAATCCAGCGGATTCCGGGCTTTTTATTTCCAGGCGCCCGGAGCATGGTCACCGGACGCTGCGCTGGAAAATCAGGAAGGGGCCGTTCTCGCCGACGTAATGATAATGGCTCTCGACGTAATTGTGAATGGCCGGCATGGACTTCCACAGACTGATGAAGTCTGCGCCCGTCCAGGGGAAGTCGGGTCGCGTGAGCACGAAGATTCGCGCGCGGTTGCGCGTGAGGTCGTCGAGGAATTGCCGCTCGAATTCCGCGCGCAGCGCGGCGCTGCCCGATTCCTGCGCCCAGCGCAGATAGGGAAAGCGCGTCCCGTTGGGACGCTGCGTCAAGGCATAGACGGCCGGCACATCGCTGAAGATCACGATGTGGTCGCGCGGGGCCGTACGCTGAACCAGTTCCGCCGCCAGCAGCGAATACGGCGCCAGCCGCGACTCCTGATACAGCGCTGCAGCGGTCTTCCCCTGAATCACCGCGTTGTTGTAAGCATCCACCGCCCATGGGACCATCGTCGCCGCCGTGCCGATCACGGCGGCGGCCAGCAGAAGATAAGCGAAGAGAGATTGGAGCTTCGAGGGCAGAGATTGGGAATCGAGGATCGGGGATTGAGCATCCGCCAATCTCGAATCTCTCCCCTCTATTCCCTTCTCAGCGACCGCCGCTGCGGCGAGCATCGCCATAGCCGGCAGAATGATCAGGAAGTGATAGCGGTAGAAATGCCCCTGCCACAGGCTAATGGCAATGCCCGCGGCAAAGTAGCCCAACCCGTAGAGCGCCGCTGCGCGCGTGTGGCGCCGCCACACTCCGGCGACGAACCCGACGAGCATCAGCGCGAAGATGAACGGATAGCCGCGCCCCAGGATAGTGAGTTGCGGCACGGTATCCTTAAAGCCCGCGGTGGGCGTGTTGCCGCCGGCGACGAAGGCGACAATTTCTTCCCAGTATGTCGTGCGCAGCCAGACCAGCCGCTCAGCCAGCGGGACGTTGTTGAAGGTCGCCACGTCGTAAGCAATCTGAGACCGCAGGCTGTCGATGCTGCCGCTGAGGGCGAAAAGCGCCAGACCGAACAGCAATGCCGCCAGTCCGCCCAGCAGAAAAGGCAGAAGCGATTGGAGAACAGCGATTGGAGATCGCGCGGCCGTCTTCGTCCGGCGGCGTTGTACGGTTTGCGCCAGGATCAGGCCGGCAGGCACCAGCCCGACCAGCACGAAGGGGTATTTGAACCAGAACAGCGCGCCGATGCAGGCGCCGCTGATCGCCAGCCATGCGGCAGGGGAAACGGCGGATGAGCGATTGGCGGTTTGCGGCAGAAGATCGGCGTCATCATCGTTATCGTCAGTCGCGGTCTCGTCAGCATATTCCGAGTGATGAGCATACCAGGCTGGATGCCCTTCGTCTGCTGCGTCTTGACCGCTGTCGTCAAGCTCTTCGTCTTCTGCCCCACGGGGCTGCCAAGCCTGCTGCGGCTGCTCGCCGGCAGCGGGCCGCCGCGTTTCATACTCACCGACCGCCATCCAGCCGGCATATAACGCCAGCACAAAGAACAGGTTGGCAAAGCCTTCCGCCTGCGCCGTCGCCCAGTAGTTGATGCCGGCATACATGAGCCAGTACAGCACGGCCGCCGCCACAGCCGCGCGAATCCCGAACAGGCGGCGCACCAGCGACGCCAGCAGCAGCGCCGTCAATGCCTGCCACACCAGGTCAAAGACATGAATCGCCACGGGCGACGGTGATATTGCCAGCGGGATGGCGTAGGCCAGTATGGCTGCCGGGCCGCGCACCTCGAAGCAGTCGCGGTACAATGCCCCGCCGCGGCGCAGCACATCGGCGCACGCGGCGAAGGCGCCCTGATCGAACCACAGCGGATACCACAACTGCGGCACGGCCAGCGCCAGCAGTCCTGCAACGGCCACGACGACCACGACAGCCGCAACCAGACGGCGGATGGATTTGCTCATGATTTTCGCCTGAACAGCAGAAATGGGCCGTTCTCGCCTTCGTAGGCGTAGTGGCTTTCGACATAGTTGTAAATCGCGCCGGTCGCCTTGTAATCCGGGATATAGTCGTTGTTCGGCCAGGGGAAGTTCGCCTTGGTCAGGATAAAGTAGGCCGGTCGGTTGCGCTGCAATCCGTCAAGATACTGGCCGGTGAACAGCGGGTAAGTGACGGCCGCTCGTTTGCGCAGCCACAAATTGACGAAAGAGAAACGCGTGGCGTTCCGGCGCCTCGCCAGCGTATAAACCCACGGCGCGTCGCCGAAGATGGCGATGCTGTCGTCCGGGCCGGTGTGAGCGTCGATGTATTCCGCGACCGGCACATTAGGCGCTACATCGCTCTCCCGATATATGCTGCGCGGGCTTTTGTGCAGCAGCACCACATTCTCGACCATATCGCCCACCCACGGCAGCATACGCACTGCCAGCAGCGCAATCGCCAGGGCGGCCAGCGCCGTCGGCGCAGCGCTCAGCCAGCGTTTCACCGCGCGCCCCTCGCCGGTCAGGTCAAACTTCACCGCGCTGGCGGCCAGCACGAATGCGGGAAT
>JAKALH010000138.1 GCA_021813225.1 Chloroflexota bacterium | reverse complement strand
ACCGCCCCGCCGGCATGATCGTATCCGTAACGAGGACGCCCATTCCCATCGCCTCGATGCGAGGGCGCAGGTCGGCATCGCGCTGGTCCAGGATGAAGCCGTTGATGAAATCCGAATAATGGCGCGCCACCTCCACCGCCGACGCCTCGACGCCCAACTCGCGCATCAGCTTGGCGGCGGGACCCTTGAGCGCCTCTCCGGCGACGATCGGCGTCACGGCGATAATCGGCGCGCTCGCGTTCAGCAACACGTCATGCACGCCGCGCAGCGAGAGGATCGGGTCGATGCTGAGGTAGGGGTTGGACGGGCAGATGACGATGGTATCCGCCGTCTCGATACGGCGCAGCATCGTTGCAGCCGGCTCCGCTTCCGCCGACCCTTCGTAAAGCAGGGCGCGCACCACGGGCTGCCAGTGTTCCCTGACGAAATACTCCTGGAAAGGCAGCGCCCCTTTATCGGTGTCCACCAGCGTGTGGACGGGGTCGTCGCTCATCGGCAGGATACGCGTCGTGACGCCCAGCCGCCTGGCGAGGATATTGGTAGCCTCGCTCAAGGTCGCGCCTTCGCTGATCAGTTGCGTGCGCAACAGGTGGGTAGCCAGGTCGCGGTCGCCCAGGCGGAACCAGGGCGACGCGCCGTAGCGCTCCAGCATGCCGAAGTTCTCCCAGGTATCGCCGGCGATGCCCCAGCCGGTTTCGGGATTGGCCAGGCCGGCCAGCGTGTACATGACCGTATCGATATCCGGCGAAATGTGCAACCCGTGCAGGACGAAATCGTCGGCGGTATTGACGATGACCGCCAGTTGTTCAGCGCCGATGGCGCGCGTCAGCCCTTCCGCCAGTTTGGCGCCGCCGACTCCGCCGGCTAATGCTAAGAAGTTCATCCTGTACATTTTCCGCCAAAGGGCGGCAGTGTGCAAGCGACACGCGCGCCGCTGTAAAACGAGTCATCACAATCGGCATTCAGGCAATGCAAAAAAAGGCGAACCCGGCTTGACAGCGCGGCGGGTTTGGTTTAGGATGCAGCACATCAAGCGATGGCCTGCCACAGGTTTTACGGCTATTTCTGGTTTTATGGCTACTTTACCCGGCGTAAAGTGAGCTTATTCTCACGCAGGCCCTTCTCGGACAGTAAACCAGAGTAGCAGAGGCAAAAAATAGAAGAGGGCGCGGAGTAATAAGCTCCGCGCCCTCTTTTTTGTTTTCACAGAAACCAGGTTATGCAATTGAGGAGGACCTTTTTATGGCGGTACGGGGTGTGCGCGGCGCGACGGTTATCCAGGAGAACACGCGGGAGGCCATCATTGCGGGAACGCGCGAGGTGCTGGAGGTGCTGGTGCGGGCCAACGGCATCCACGCTGAAGACGTCGCCAGCGCGTTTTTCAGCACGACGCGCGACCTGAATGCCGACTACCCGGCCATCGCCGCAAGGCAGATCGGCTGGATGGACACGGCGCTCATGTGCATGCACGAGATGGACGTGCCGCACGGGTTGGACCACTGCGTGCGCGTGATGGTGCACTGGAACACCGACCGGTCTGCCAGCGAGGTCGTCCACGTGTATATGCGCGGTGCGGAGATTCTCCGGCCCGACCGCAAACGCATCGAAGCCGGTGAGCAGAAATAGAGTGCCGGGATAGAAACCAGAGATTGGAAATCGGAGGATGAAATGGTAGTCATTATGAAATCCGGTGCGACAGTGAAGGAAATCAGCGCCGTGGTGGCGCGCATCGAGTCGTTCAACTTTCGCGCGCACCCGATCTACGGCGAGGAACGCACCATCATCGGTGTGGTGGGCAACGACCGCCCGCTTGACCGCACGGTTTTTGAGTTGATGTCCGGCGTCGAGACGACCGTGCCGATTCTGAAGCCATTTAAGCTGGCCAGCCGGGATTTTAAGAAAGAGAACAGCATGTTCTCCATCTTGGGCACCAATGGCAGTTCGGTCAAGGTGGGCGGCAACGACCTGCTGCTCATCGCCGGCCCGTGCGCCGCCGAGAGCCGCCAGCAGGTGCTGGAGTCGGCCCACGCCGTCAAGGAAGCGGGCGCCAGGGCGTTGCGCGCGGGCGCTTATAAACCGCGCACCTCGCCGTATTCTTTCCAGGGTTACGGGGAGGATGCGCTGAAGTGGATGGCCGAGGCGCGCGAGCAGACCGGGCTGGCCGTCGTCACCGAGGTCATGGCGCCGGAACAGGTGCCGCTGGTGAGCCAGTACACCAACGTGATGCAGATCGGCGCGCGCAACATGCAGAATTTCCCGCTGTTGAACGCCGTGGGCGCCTGCATGAAACCGGTGCTGCTCAAGCGCGGCATGATGAGCACCATTGAGGAACTGCTGATGGCGGCGGAGTATATCCTGTCCAACGGCAACTACAACGTCATGCTGTGCGAACGCGGCATCCGCACCTTCGAGACTTCCACGCGCAACACGCTGGACATCAACGCTGTGCCGGTGTTGAAGAAACTCAGCCACCTGCCCGTGATCGTCGATCCCAGCCACGCCACCGGCAGGAGCGAATATGTTACAGCCGCTGCGCGCGCCGCCATCGCCGCCGGCGCGGATGGCCTGATCGTGGAGGTGCACCCCGACCCGAGCAGCGCCTTGTCGGATGGCGCGCAATCGCTCACGCCGGAGCAGTTCAACGACATGGTCCGGCAGACACGCCGCATCGCCGCCGCTATGGACCGGTCGATCTAGTCAGTCGCCGTAAGTTTTTGACACATTTGCCCGGCGACTCCAGGCCGCGGGCAACCGATGCCAAGCCCGCTCAAGGGGCTGGATTCGCACTACGTTGCGCGCGGTTTCAACCGCTGCGAAAGGCGGATAGCAGAGATTGGAGATGATATGGTCATTATCATGCGGGCAGGCGCGTCGGCCCAGGAAATCGGCGCGGTCGTCAAACAGATCGAGCAGATCGGCATGCGCGCGCACCTCTCGCAGGGCGAAGAGCGCACCATCATCGGCATGGTCGGCAACGACCGTCCGGTCGACCGCTCCGTTTTTGAGTTGATGAGCGGCGTGGATCGGGTCGTGCCGATTCTGCGCCCTTATAAACTGGCCAGCCGCGACTTTAAAAAGGACGACACGGTCATCCAGATCAGCACCGGCAACGGCCATGCGGTGAAGGTCGGCGGGCAGCAGAACGGGCTTGCCATGATGGCCGGCCCGTGCGCGGTTGAAACGCGCGAACAGATCATGGAGAGCGCCCGTCTGGTGAAGGCAGCCGGCGCCAATATCCTGCGCGGCGGCGCCTTCAAACCGCGCACGTCGCCGTACTCCTTCCAGGGGCACGGCGAAGAAGCCCTGAAATGGCTGGCCGAGGCGCGCCAGGAGACCGGGCTGGCCGTCGTCACCGAGGTCATGGCCCCGGAGCAGGTGCCGCTGGTGTCCGCCTATGCGGACATCCTGCAGGTCGGCGCGCGCAACATGCAGAACTACCCGCTGCTCAACGCCGTGGGACTCAGCACGCGGCCGGTGCTGCTCAAGCGCGGCATGATGAGCACGATGGAAGAGCTGTTGATGGCCGCCGAATACATCCTGTCCAATGGCAACTACAACGTCATGCTGTGCGAGCGCGGCATCCGCACCTTCGAGACCTACACCCGCAATACGCTGGACATCAATGCGGTTCCAGTGTTGAAGAGCCTGAGCCACCTGCCTGTGATCGTCGACCCCAGCCACGCTACCGGCAGGTGGGAGTACGTGACCGCCGCAGCAAGGGCGGCCATCGCCGCCGGCGCGGACGGGTTGATTGTGGAGGTGCACCCTCACCCGGCCGAGGCGCTGTCCGACGGCGCGCAATCGCTGACGCCGGAGAATTACACCCGGCTGGTCAACCAGGTGCGCCGCGTGGCAGAGGCCGTAGACCGGACGGTGTAAATATCCGTGTCCTTGTGTCGGGGTTCGTTACCGGCCAGTGTCATGTTACACTCACGCAGATTGACATGAATGTCACTGACACGCGGTATGGATTGCGCCAGCAGTCGCTTTGCATCGTCGGCCTGGGATTGATGGGCGCATCGCTGGCGATGGCGCTGCGCGATCACATGGACGCCGGACGCATCAGCGCCGTAACGCGGCGCGAAGAAACCGCCCGCGCCGCCGTCGAACGCAGGGTCGTGGCTGCTGCCGACACCGACTTCGCGGCAGGCGTGGCGCAGGCCGATATGGTCGTGCTGGCCGCGCCGGTGCGCACGATTCTGGTGCAGTTGCGCGCCTATCGCAGCGCTTTCAAGCCCGGCGCCGTCATCACCGACCTGGGCAGCACCAAGAGCGAAATCGTACAGGCCATGAATGAACTGCCCGAGAACGTGCATGCGGTGGGATCGCACCCCATGTGCGGCAAGGAAGTCACCGGGATGGATGCAGCGGAAGCCGGACTGTACCGCAGTAAACGCTGGGTGCTGACGCGCACCAGCCGCACCGACGAGGCTTCATTCGCACTGGTCAGGGAACTGGCGGAGGCGGCCGGCGCAGTGACGCTGGAACTCGATGCGGCCCGCCACGACATGCTGGTGGCTTTCGCCAGCCATATGCCGTATGCCCTGTCCACCGCGCTGGTGACGGCGACCGACCAGGCCAGCCTGAACGACCCGGCCGTGTGGCAGGTCACCGCCAGCGGCTTCCGCGACACCAGCCGCGTGGCCGCCAGCGACGTGACGATGATGCTGGACATTCTGCTGACGAACGGCGACGCCGTTGTCAACGCCATCCGGGATTTTCAATTTTCACTCGATCAATTCACCGCCATGCTGGAGCGCAGCGACGAAGAGGGCCTGCGCGCCTACCTGTCCGCGGCGGCGGCGGCAAGGAAGCGCAACGGCGCAAACTGGTAGCGTGAGGTTGGCGATTGATGATGAGAGACAGGCGGATTAATCTCCAACCTCAATTGCACATGATATGAATCAGGCAATCACATCTCCTGCCGCGCTCAGGGGCGCGTTGCGCGTGCCGGGCGACCGCAGCATCACCGTGCGCGCAGTGCTGCTCGGTTCGGTTGCGGATGGCACCGGGATCATCCGCAACGGGCTGGACTGCGACGACACCAATGCCGCCATCGATATCATGCGCGCACTTGGCGTCGCTATACATGCCGCAGGCGCCGCGCTGTGCGTCGAAGGAACCGGCCTGCACGGCTTGCGCCCGGCCGGTGCGCCGCTGTTCTGCAATGCGTCCGGCACGACCATGCGGCTGCTGGCCGGGCTGCTGGCCGGCCAGGCGTTCGCCAGCGCGCTGGACGGCAGCGCCCAGTTGCGCCGGCGTCCCATGCGCCGCATCACCGAGCCGCTTGAGTTGATGGGCGCGGCCATCCGCAGCACCGGCGACGGCGCGCCGCTGTACATCGAGCCGGGCGCGTTGCACGGCATCGAGTATGCGATGCCGGTTGCCAGCGCACAGGTGAAGTCGGCGCTGCTGCTGGCCGGATTGTATGCCGATGGCGCGCTGGTTGTACGCGAGAGCGCGCCGACGCGCGACCACACGGAGCGTATGCTGGCGGCGATGGGAGTCGAAATCACTGCCAGCGACCTGGTTGTCACTATGCGCCCGCCGCACCACCTGCGGCCGCTGGACATCTCCGTCCCCGCCGATTTCAGTTCGGCGGCTTTCTTCCTGGTCGCCGGGGTGCTGCATCCGCGCGCGCGGATCGAACTGGGCGGCGTGGGTCTGAATCCCACGCGCACCGGTCTGTTGCAGGCGTTGAATGCAATGGGGGCTGATATTCGCATCCAGAACACAACGACACAGGGCGGCGAGCCGGCTGGCGATCTGCTGCCTGCGCCGGGCGAACTGCGCGGCATCGAAGTTGCGGGCGACCTGGTGCCGCTGATGATCGACGAATTTCCCATCTTCGCCGTAGCGGCCACCCAGGCGCGCGGGACCACCGTGGTGCGCGATGCGCAGGAACTACGTGTCAAGGAGAGTAACCGCATCGATGGGCTGGCAGCGGAACTGCGCAAGATGGGCGCGCGCATCGAGTCCACCGCCGACGGTTTCGTCGTCGAAGGGCCGACACCCCTGCGCGGCGCGGCCGTCGATGCCTGTGGCGATCACCGCATGGCCATGGCGCTCACCGTGGCCGGGCTGATCGCGCAGGGCGAGACCACGATTGTGGGCGCGGAATGTGTCAGCAAGACCTACCCGACGTTCTATGCCGACCTGGCAAGGGTAACCGCGAACCATGCATGAACCGCAGTGGCTGACCTGGGCGCGCGAGCTTCAGGCGCACGCGCAGAACGGCCTGGCTTACAGCCGCGACCCTTACGATCTGGAGCGCTTTCGCTCCATCCGCCGCATCGCCGTCGAAATCATGGCCGCCTATAGCGGCGCCGACCTGACCAGCCTGGCGGGCCTGTTCGACGGCGAGGCCGGCTACGCCACGCCGAAGGTCGACGTGCGCGCCGCCGTATTCCAGGACGATGCCATCCTGATGGTGCGCGAAAAGACCGACGGCGCCTGGTCGCTGCCCGGCGGCTGGGCCGATGTGGGAGAGTCGCCCGGCGAGATGGCCGCGCGCGAAGTCTTCGAAGAGTCCGGCTATCGCGTCCGGCCGGCGCGCCTGCTGGCGGTCTACGACCGCAACCGGCACGCGCACCCGCCCATCCCGTATTACGTGTACAAACTGGTGTTCCAATGCGATCTGATCGGCGGCGCGCCTGCCGAAAGCATGGAGACCGACGGCATCGGCTTCTTCAAAGAAGATGCACTGCCGGAACTCTCGCTGACGCGCGTCGTGCCGGAGCAGATACGGCGCATCTTCGAACACTACCGCCATCCCGACCTGCCGGCGGATTTCGACTGACCCAAAGACAACCACGGATGCTTGCAGAAGACGCCCGCCCAACCCTGCGAATCGGCCTGATCGGCTTTCCTGTAGCCCACAGCGCATCGCCGCGCATGCAGGACGCGGCATTCGCCGCCGCAGGCCTGAACTGGCAGTACGAATTGTGGAACACTCCGCTGGATGAACTGCCCGCGCGCATGCGCCTGATCCGCACGGATGACGGGATTGGCGGCGCTAACGTGACGGTGCCGCACAAGCAGAACGTGATGCCTTTCCTCGACGCGATCAGCCCGCAGGCGAACGCCATCGGGGCGGTCAACACCATCGTCAAGACGCAGGTGGGCGGGTCAGGCTGGGCGTTGAACGGCGATAACACGGACTGGGTCGGATTCCTGAACGACCTGCGCTGGCACGGCGTGCCGCCGGAGCGCCT
>JAKALH010000137.1 GCA_021813225.1 Chloroflexota bacterium | reverse complement strand
GCGTAAGTTCCTCAAGGAGCATGGCATGACCTGGACAGACTGGACCGGCCGGCCGGTGACGCGCCGGCCCGACCGCATCGCGGCCAGCGTGAGCGCCGCCATCTTCGACGACACGGGACGCCTGCTGCTGATGCACCGCGCCGATAACGGCCACTGGGGCCTGCCCGGCGGGAATATGGAGATCGGCGAGTCGGCGGCGCAGGCCGCCGCGCGCGAGGTCTTCGAGGAGACCGGGCTGGCGGTGTCGGTCGGGCGGCTGATCGGCGTGTATTCCGACCCGGCCGGCCACATGATCGCCTCGTACCCCAACGGCGCGCTGGTGCACTATGTGAACCTGTGCTTCCTGTGCGCGCCGCAAGGCGGCGCATTGCGCGGATCGGACGAGGGCGAGGAAGTGGGTTTCTTCGCCGCCGGCGCGCTGCCGCAGCCGGTGCTGCTCTCGCACCTGCCGCGCATTCAGGACGCGTTGGCCGATCAGGCCGCCGCATTTGTGCGCTGAGGGGGAAACGTGCCCGAGGAAGACTTTCTGGCGCAACTGGTCACATGGGCGCAGCAGAACGCGCTGGTGCGCGCGATGATCATGACCAGCAACCGCGGCGGCGCGGACGGCGCGATCGACGCGCTGACCGACTACGACGTGATTCTATACGTCACCGATATCGCCCCCTTCACCGGCTCCGAGGCGTGGCTGTGGGACTTCGGCAACGTCCTGCTGCGCACGACGCTGGAGAAGCAGATGGACAGCGGCATGGCGGAGTATTACCGCGGCGTGTTCTACGACGACGGCACCAAGGTGGACTTCACGGTCGGCCCGACCGCCGTCCTGCCGTTCATCAGCGCCCAGCCGAAGCTGCCGGCTGAACTCGATCTGGGTTACCGCGTGCTGCTCGACAAGGACGGCCTGACCGCCGGCCTGCAGCCGCCCACGCGCGCCGCCTACATCCCGGCAAAGCCCAGCGCGGGCGAGTTTCGGCAGTTGATCGAGGACTTCTGGTGGGACGCGACCTACGTGGCGAACGCGATGATTACTACGCGGCCAGGCTGCTGCTGGATTCCGAATTGCGCATCTTCGTGCTGAAGCCGATGCTGGAATGGCTGGTGGAGGTGGAGAACGGCTGGACGGTGCGGCCGGGGGCGTTCGGCCGGCGGCCGAAGCGCAACCTGCGGCCCGAAGTATGGGCGGAGTTGGAGAAGACCTACGCCGGCCCGGATGTGGAAGATGCCTGGCGGGCGCTGTTCCAGATGGCGGCCGTGTTCCGCACCTGCGCGGAGGCGGTGGGCCGCAGCTTGGGCTACACGTACCCGGCGGAACTGGAAGAGCGAATGGTGAGTTATCTGCGGGGGATTAAGGGCATGATGGGTGGATATAAGCAGGGAATCAACTAAGTACAACCAGGAAAATACTGAAGGGTGAGCCTATACTGGGGGCATGAGACCCATCCGTGTGCCGCCCTTGAGTGCCGCCCAACGTGACGAACTGGATAGGCTATACCGTACGACGAAGGATCCCCGCCTACGGACGCGCGCCCAGATGGTCTTCCTTTCGGCTGAACAGGGCCGAAAAGCGCCGGAAATCGCCGCTATCGTGCGGGAGAGCGAAGTGAGTGTGCAGCGCTGGCTGAAGGGGTACCTGGCCGAAGGGGTGGAGGGGCTGAAGGACGCGCCCCGGCCGGGGCGCACGGCCAAGGTGACCGACGCCTATCGCACGGAGTTACTGGCCGCCGTGCGGCGCCGCCCGCGCAGCTTGGAGCAGCCGTACTCGTTATGGACGTTGCAGCGTTTGGCGGATTACTTGGCCGAGAAGACCGGGCTGCGGGTCTCGGACGAAACCGTGCGCCAGGAATTGAAGAAGGCAGAGATCGTGTTGAGCCGTCCGCAGCACAAGATCAGCAGCCCGGCCCCGGAATACCTGGTGAAAAAAGCGATTGAAGACACGCGCGACCACCTGAAGCCGGGGGAGGTGTTCTACTACGCCGACGAGTTCAATGTCAGTTGGCTGCCCACCCTACGCGCGCTGTGGGGACCCAAGGGGCAGCAGGTGATGATCCCCACCCCCGGCCAGCCCCACAAGCGGTACGGCCTGGGGGCGGTCAACTACCACACCGGAGAGACCGTGGTGTTGTTCCGCTCCCGCAAGCGCCGCCCGGAGGTGGCCGAACTGCTACAAGCCCTGGTGGACAAGCACCCCATCGGCACCATCTACGTGGCCTGGGACAACGCCGACACCCATGAGGACGACCAGGTCGAAGCCGTGGTGCGGCGGGGCCGCAGGGCGCTTTGGGCTACTCTACCTGCCCACCTAAATAGCAGCCAACAGGGGGCCATAGTGCCATCACGAGAACAGACAATTAACGATGCAGTTCGTATATTTGGGGGAGCAAATTACCCATCTGGGTTATCAAAATTATCAGCATGGCTTGGCATTTATCAATCTCTGTTATGGTATGAGCCAGTCAACCATCTGGGCTATATGGAACTTCATTGATGTCGTTTCATCTTGGCAGTAGTGATGCCTTTATAAGTATGCTGTGACATGTTACATTGCTTTTCCCGCCGCTGATCCTGAGGGCGACTGCCTGGTCTCGTGGTATTCCTGTTCTGCGTTGACTGACCAGATATTGTCTTTCGCAGTCACGCCGTTGACGATGTTCTCCACCGCCGTCATGGCCGTCAGCATCGAGTGATCCTGGTTGTTGTAGCGGTGCATGCCGTTGCGGCCGATCAGGAACAGGTTGCCGAAACGATCCAGGTACTCGCGCACTACGTCGAAGTGCTCGTACTCGCCGGTATACGAGGGGTATGTTTTCGGCATGCGGATCAGCGTACTATCCAGCACATCCTGTGCGTCGATCATCCCGATCTTTGCCAGTTCGGCGGCGGCAAAGCGCTTGAATTCATCGTCCGGCATGCGCCACAATTCGTCGCCCTCGTTGGCGAAATACTCCAGCCCGATCCAGACGGTGCCCGGATCGCTGACCAGGTACGGGCTCCAGTTGTTGAAAATCTGCAGCCGCCCGATCTTGACATCCTTTTCCTGGATATAAATCCAGTTGTCGCGAATGGGCGCGCCAGTTGCGTCGCCCTGCTGCTTCAGCCGCTTGAGCAGCAGACCCACCGTGATGAAATCGCGATAGGCGAGATGGCTGGCTACATGCAGAACCGTCAGCGGCACCGCCTCATCCGCGTGCATGCTCTCCACCAGTTCCTTCACCGGCATGGTGGAGAAGACGTAATCGGCGTGCCAGGTTGTGCGGCCGCCGGCCTGATCCACCGTCGTGACGGCGGTGATGCGGTCGCCGTCGCGGGCCACCTGCACCACTCGGCGGTGCAGGTGAATTTCGCCGCCGGCCTCGCGCACGCGCCGGGCGACCTCCTCCCACATCTGGCCGGGACCAAACTTCGGGTACAGGAATTGTTCGATCAGGCTGGTCTCGATGTTTTTCTGCACCAGCGTGTCGCCCCTGTTCAGGTTGCGCTGGATGGCGTGCGCGATGACCTTGCGCACCGAAAGCCCCTTCACGCGCTGCACGCCCCATTCCGGCTTGATCTGGCTGCATGGCACGCCCCACACCTTCTCGGTGTAGTCTTTGAAGAAAGTCAGGTACAATTCGCGCCCGAAGCGGTTGACGAAAAAGTCCTCCAGCGATTTCTCCGGGCGGATGGGAAAGAGGCGCGCCAGCAGATAACTGGCGCCGATGCGCGCAATGGATACCGGCCCCAGCTTGGCGATGGTATCCCTGCTCAGGCTGACCGGGTAATCGAAGAAGCGCCGGCGGTACAGGATGCGCGACAGGCGGCGCCGCACCAGCATGACGAGGTCCGTCTGGTCCGGGTCTGGCCCTTGGCCGGCAGCCTGAACGAGCCGGCTTTCCCGGCGGTAGGTGATGGAAACGCCACCCGCATCGGCGCCGGACGCGGGCAGGCCCTGCATCGGCAATATATCCAGCCACCACTGCATCACGCGGTCGGATTTGGAGAAGAAGCGGTGCCCGCCGATGTCGATGCGGTTGCCTTTGTAGTTCACCGTTTTCGACAGGCCGCCCAGATCGCCAGATGCCTCGATGACGATGGGCCTGATGGCGGTATGCTGCAGCAGCTCGTAGGCGGCCGTCAGGCCGGCCGGGCCGGCCCCGATGATCAGTGCGGTTTGTGGCGTCATGGCGCTGTGCAGCATGCGGCCTGGCGTTTCACCCGGCGAAGACCAGCGCCCAGATCCAGTTGACCGCGGTGTGCAGCGTCGCGGATGCGCTCACATTCTTCGTGGCCACATAGACCCGCGCGTAGAAAATGCCCGCAATCGCCGCCAGCACGAAATACCAACCGATGTTCGGCGGGTTGTCGAGATGTGCAGCGCCGAAGATCAATGCGGATATCACGATGGTTTGCGCCTGCGGCCAGCGGAAGGTGTCGTCGAGGTAATGCAGCAGCGTGCCGCGAAACAGGATTTCCTCGGGCAGCGCGACGGCGATATAGATGGTGAACGCGCGTGCCAGTGCATCCGGGATCGATGTCGGCGCCACGCCAGGGATGATGAAGTGTGTGAGCAGCCCCAGCGGGATAGCGATGAGCGCGAAAATTGCCAGGTTCGAGGCGACGATGCTCAGGCTGCGCGGCGACAGGCTGAACGACAGCCCCAGCCCCCCAAAGCGGCCCGAAACTGCCAGAATATACAGGAACGCCGCGATCGCAGCGAGGTGGAAGTAGGCGAGTCCCGCCGGCTGGCCGGGCAGGTCGAAACCGGGGAAAGCGTTGAATTCGATGCTGTACCACAGCGACAGCACACTGCAGACGAACAGGAAGTGCAGGTTCGCCTTCTGTTCGCGCGTAGACAGCAGCAACAGCAGCAGCGGCAGAACAAACGCGCCGACGCGCAGCAGCGCATCTCCAGTCGTCAGGACGGCGCCGATCTGGTAGTTTGTGAGCGGCAGCACCAGCGGCATCGCCACCACAATCAGCCCCAGCAGGGCATCGGCGACGCGCAGCCGGCGCGTGTTGATGACTGACAGCGCTACCGGCATATACAACAGCACGCCCGACATCAGCAGGTTGGACGCCTCGAAGGTGCCGTATAACTGGCCATAGAAAATATAGGGCGCCAGCATGATCAGCGGCATGGCGGACATGGCGACCGGCTCGGCCTGCGCCCAGGCATAAATGCGGTTCATGACGGGCGCGACGCTGGCTAGAAGATAGAACGCCATCAGCGCTGCGACGATGAGCAGCGGCAGCAGCACCGCGCTGTTCGACAGGTCCCCGCCGAGCCGGCCGGCGAATATGCCTACGGTGACGGCCCACAGAGCCGCCCGTATGGCCCAGTCCGCCCACTGAGGCTTCGGTGCAGCCGGGGCGCTCTCCGGCAAGCTCGCAGTTATACCAGTCGTTGCGGTATCTGGCTCTTCATAATGTTGCCGGCTCTCCTGTGCCTGCTCCGATTGAGGCAACGAATCCATAGTGGAATGATTGTAGCATTCAGGGCACAATCGACGGGCGGCCCGGCGCGCGATCTGCAGGCACCATGCGCGCCCAGACATCGCGCACCTGCCTGGCGGTCTCTTCGTGCGTGCCCGACGTGTCGATGACGACATCGGCGCGGTTCAGCTTCTCGGCCTGAGGACTCTGCGCCGCCACGCGCGAACGCGCCTCGGCCTCGCTCATACCGCGCGTATGCATCAGACGCGCCACCTGCTCCTCAGGCGGGCAATCCGTCACCCAGATCTGGTCGCACTGGTCAGCCCAGCCGCTCTCAAACAGCTTGATGACCTCGATCACGGCCACGCGGTCCGGACTGGTAGCGGCGAGCCGACGCTCAATTTCCACGTGCACAGCCGGGTGCACAATTGCTTCCAGCGCCTGCAGGCGCTGCGGATCATTGAACACGATCTGCCCCAGCGCCTTGCGGTCAAGACCGCCATCGGGCAACAGGATGCCCGCGCCGAATGTGCGGACGATCTCCGCAAGTGCGGGTTGTTCCCGCTCGACGACCTGGCGCGAGACCTGGTCCGCATCGATCACGACCGCGCCCAATGCGCGCAGCACCTGCGCCACGGTGCTCTTGCCGGTGGCAATATTGCCGGTCAGGCCGATCAGCAGTCGCGGCGTCATATCGGCTTATTGTGCCATGAGACGGCCGGGCGGCCGCGACCCGATGGCAGAGCGATCACCGCCTGCGCCGGCTTCGTAATGCCGCTGGATTCACAACCCGTTATTATCTGGATAATTCAGGCAGATATGAAAAAGACGAAGGCAATCGAGCTGCTGGATAAAGCGGGCACGCCCTACGAGTTGCGCTCGTTTGAAGCCAGTGAATTCACCGCTGAGGAAGCGGCTGAAAAGATGGGATTGCCGCCCGGCGACATCTGGAAAACACTGGTGGCGCGGGGCGAGCGCAGAGGCGTGGTGATGGCGATCGTCCCCGGCCCGCGCAGCCTGAGCCTGCGCAAACTGGCGCAGGCGATCGGCGACAAACGCGCCGAAATGGTGGACGTGAGCGAGTTGATGCGCCTGACCGGCTTCCTGAAAGGCGGCGTTTCGCCGCTGGGCGGCCGGCGCGAGTATCCCATCTACATCGACGCCACCATCCGAGAGCACGCCCGCGTGAGCATCAGCGCAGGGCAGCGCGGCCTGCAGATTCTGATCGCCCCGGACGACCTGATTCGCGCCACTCGCGGCACGGTTGCGGACCTGATCGAATGACGCGGGAGCGTCAGGGCGCCACCACCTGCACGGTGCTTTCAATCAGCTTGCCCGGGCTGCCGTCCAGGCCGATCGATTCCACGGCGTACCGGTATGTCGTGCCGCGTTGCAGGGCCGTATCGCTGTACTGATACACGCCGTCGGCGTTGCTGGTAGCCCGCACCAGCGCGATGCGCTGCCACGCTGTATCCGCAAGCGACCGGCGCAGCACCAGGTAAGAGTTGACAGCGCCGGCGCGCGCGCCTGCCCACTCCAGGATGATGGCGTTGCCGCGCACGCTGCATTTCAACTGAGTCGCCTGAGTCTCTGGCCGGATCGCCTGGCGGAACGTGGCCGCCAGGTCGTTGATGAATCCCGGCAGTTGTATGGATGACGATACGCCGGGGACAGCAAGGGCCACGCAGACGAAGATGAGGCCCGCCAGCACGATCACCAGCAGGATCGGCGTGATGATCAGGTACTTGATCAGCGCGAATATGAGGTGCACAGGGATCATCACGACGTGCCAGATGAGATGAACGATAGA
>JAKALH010000136.1 GCA_021813225.1 Chloroflexota bacterium | reverse complement strand
GGACCGACTGGCTTGAATACATGCACCAGGTCCGGCCTGGCCCGGCGTACGCGACGGGCAATCTGATACGTGAGTTGAACCTGCTGCAGCAATGGCATCCAGCCGCTGCGTATAACCAGGTTCTCAAGTTTCACGCCTTGTTGCACCCAATGTCTGCCGCTCTCGGCGGGATTATCATAGGGCGGTATCAGAATCAGGACTGAATGCCCATGCCTGGCCAGCGCTGTAGCCATCGGCAGCATGCGCGCGCTGACAGTCGCCTTTGGCCAGAACGCGAACGGCGCAATGAAAACGAGGTTCATAAGTGCCTGTACCGTAATGTTACTAGAACTGGCGGTGCACCGGCCTTGCGCGGTACAATCGTGGCGTGTCCGTCCATGTCGAGACCTGGCTGCACGCCTCCGGCGGCTGACACGATTCCATGCGACATTTCATCGTTGAGTTGACCTATACGGTTCCTTTCGAGCAGCTGGCTGAAGCGCTGCCTGAACACCGCGCGTTCCTGCAGCCAGCCTATGACCAGGAACTGGCGTTGTTCAGCGGTCCGCAACTGCCCAGGACAGGCGGCATTATCGTGATGCGCATGGAATCGCTGGACGATGTGAAGGCCTTTTTTACGGGCGATCCGTTTTATAAGCGCGGCCTGGCAACATACCGGTACATTGAACTGGATATGGTGAAACGCCAGCCATTTCTGGAGCGCTGGAATTGAAGTACAACACTGTGGTATCATGCAGCGTTCGCTGCTGTTGTGTCACGTGTATGTATTGTACCCAGTGCCCTCAGCGAGCGCATCAATCTGCACCCGGCGATGATGCTGCCCTGAAGTAACAGGGCATGCGTTGTAATGCACCAGCCGCGTCGGTCCCCGAATGGACGCAGAAGTTTACAGTGCTGGTGATTACAAGGTAAAAATGCAATTTTCTGATTTCGCGCTTGATGCACGTCTGCATCAGGCCATTGACGTTGCCGGATATGAAACGCCAACTCCTATCCAGCAGAAGACAATTCCTATCGGGCTGGAGGGTCGCGACATCATTGGCACCGCCCAGACCGGAACCGGCAAGACGGCGGCGTTTGTGCTGCCTATTTTGCAGCGCCTGCTGGTACAGTCCGTTGCGGGTAAACGTCGCCGCACGCGCGCTTTGATCGTTACGCCGACGCGCGAACTGGCGGAGCAGATTCATGGGACCATCCGGCAGTTGGCGCGCTTCACCCAGGTGCGCAGCGCCACGGTATATGGCGGCGTGGGTATGGGCCTGCAGGAGCAGGCTCTGCGTGACGGCGTGGATATCATCGTGGCCTGCCCCGGTCGCCTGCTGGATCATATGGAGCGCGGCCATACGCTGAATGCGGTTGAGGTGCTGGTACTTGACGAAGCCGACCGTATGCTCGATATGGGTTTCCTGCCCTCGGTGAAACGCATCATCCAGCATCTGCCGCAGAAACGCCACTCGATGATGTTCTCGGCAACGTTTGCGCCTGAGCTGCATGCCCTGGCGTCCGAGATGCTGAATGCGCCGGCGCGGGTCGATGTCGGGCACGGCACACCGCCCAGGAAGATCGCGCACGCGCTGTATCCGGTGCCACAGCACCTGAAGACAGCCATGACGCTAGCGCTTCTCGAAAAGACTCAGGCGTACTCGGCGCTGGTGTTTACGCGCACCAAGCACCGCGCCGACCGCGTAGCGCGCCAGATCAAGCAGGCTGGATACAAGGTCGCAGCGCTGCATTCCAACAAGTCACAGAATCAACGCCAGCAGGCCCTGGAAGGTTTCCGTTCCGGCAAGGTGCAGATTCTCGTCGCGACGGATATCGCCGCGCGCGGTCTGGACATTGCCGGCGTGACGCATGTCATCAATTACGACATCCCCGATACGCCGGATGCATACATCCATCGCATCGGGCGCACCGGCCGTGTCGAACGCGAAGGCGATGCGATGACCCTGGTGACCAGCGAAGACAGCGCCATCATCCGCGATATCGAGCGCGCACTGGGAAAATCGATCGAACGCCGAACCATTTCAGATTTCGACTACCAGTCACCGGCGCCCATACGTGAGCCTGCTCAGATAAGAGTGCACGCTCCTGACGCCAGTTCTGTTCATGGTTACGGTCGCCACATGGCCCGGGTAATCGATCAAGCCGATGCCCGCCCGTTTCCGCAAAACCAGACTGCGCCACGTCGGTCGCCGTTGCAACAGGGCACCTGGCGCAGCTCACGCAGATACGCGCGTTAAGACAGACGCTTATACACCCCACAGGCCCGGCAGTGAGCATTCCTGCCGGGTGCTTTGTCAGTAACCCTCAACGCACTGTACGGCAGGGACTTCGCGATGTCGTTGTAGTGCTGCCGGGCAGGACGATCAGTTCCTTCGCGGCCATATACTGACGCACCGAAGCTTCTACGCTAACAGGGGCTTTCATCAATGCGACGGTCAGGTTGGCAGCATCAGTGCTTTGATGCTATAAGATGATGAGTATGAATCGGGTGATTGAGCGAAGCCTGTTATGAGCATCGTGCCGTTCACCACCCTGCTGGATCGCGCGGTCCATGCCGGGTACGCCATCGGTTACTATGAATCGTGGGACCAGTATTCGCTTGAGGCTGCCTTGGAGGCGGCGGAAGAGTGCCGTTCCCCGGCCATTCTGGGATTTGGCGGCGCCGTGACCAGCCGGGCATGGATGGATGGCAATGGAGTAGAGGAACTGAGCGTGCTGGCGCGCTGTCTGGCGGAACGCTCGACGGTGCCAGTCGCGGTGCTTTTCAATGAAGCCGGAACGTATGAGCAGTTGATGCGCGGGCTGCATTCCGGCTGTAACGCGGTGATGCTCGATACTTCTCATCTGCCGTATGATGAAAACCTGGCATTGACCCGCCAAGTGGTCGATGCGGCGCATCCGCTGGGCGTCGCGGTGGAGGCGGAACTGGGCCACCTGGCGGATGGCACTGATTCGCAGGTGAAGGCCGCGGTCACCGACTCACACGAGGCTGCCGCATTTGTCGCCGCCAGCGGCATTGATGCACTTGCCGTTTCGATTGGCAACATGCACATACTGGCCGATGGCGAAGCACAAGTTGACATCGAGTTGCTGGCGCAGATCCGTCGGCTGGTACACGTGCCGCTCGTAATCCATGGCGGCACGGGATTTCCCGCAGCGGCGGTGAGTGCTGCCATTGCGCGCGGGGTTGCCAAGTTCAACGTCGGCACGCGGCTGAAGCAGACGTATCTGGCGGGGGTCAAAGACGCCGTGGCAGTATTGCCTGATCGGCTCAATGTGCATCGCTATGTCGGTTCGCGCGAGGCGGAAGATGTATTCAACTACGCAAAGGAGAGGCTGAAAAAGGAGATCATCCGCTATATGCATCTGTATGGATCGGCGGGGAAGGCCAGCGTGTAGATGCCCATTGCCCGGTATCGACAGCCGTCACTTGTGTCATCGGGCGGGCGATGCACAATAAGGCCAATCGAGGTACACGATGAACTCACGAGAGCGCATGATGATTGCCCTGAACAACGGGCGGCCTGACAGGCTGCCATGTCAGGTGCATGGCTGGATGGACTACTACCTGCGCCATTATCTCGGTGGTATGGACTGGTGGCAGGCCTATGAGAAGTTCGATATGGACTTTGCCATTTACGTGTCCCCCAGCTATAGATATGCGGACAAGGATCTGTCACACTGGCGTGTTGACAGGCGCGAACTGGGCGCCGATTCCGACGGCAATCATTGCTGGGACGAAACCATCATCACACCCAAAGGATGTCTGCACCACGCCGGAGCGTGGAATGAAATTACGCCATGGGAAACGGAGTATCTGATCAAGACCGAGGATGACTTCAGACTGTGGGCGGAGTACTATCCGGTGCCCGCCGGCATTGATTTCAGCCCCATACAGAAAGTCAAAGACCGTTTACGCGACCGCGGTATCATTCGCAGCCACCCGTTCAGTCCGGGGCAGGGCAGTCCGTGGCAGAGTTTCTGCACACTGGTCGACACCGAAAAGGCTATCATGATGGCGATGGACACCCCCGACTTCCTGCATTACGCGTTGTCCACCATACTCGATAAAACGTTGCGAGTACTCGACATGTGGAAAGGCACCCCGGCGGATATGGTGGAAGTCGGTGGCGGTGCAGGGTCGAACACCGTGATCAGCCCGGCTCTTTTCAGAGAGTTCTGCCTGCCCTACGACCAGAAACAGAATGCTATGCTGCATGAAGCCGGCATCAAGGTCGTCTACCATCTGTGCGGTGGGCTGATGCATACGCTAGAACTGGTCGTCGGTACCGGCGCCGATGGTCTTGAGACGATGACGCCGCCTTCAATGGGCGGCGACTGCAACCTGCGTGAAGCGTCACGGCGCGTGGGCGACCGGCTGTTCTTCATCGGCGGATTCGACCAGAACTCCGGTTTCGAACATGGCACGCCGGCAATTGCACGCCAGCAGGTCTTTGACTGCTTTGAGGCGACAAGAGACCATGCCGGTTATATCATCTCGCCCTCGGATCATTTTTTCCATGGTGATCCCGCTAACCTGCAGGCGTTTGCCGATGCAGCAAAGGAATGTGTGTATTAGAAATGGCAACGATGAATTCGCGAGAGCGTGTGCTGGCTGCATTGAATTTCCAGACTCCCGACCGCCTTCCCAAAGACCTGGGCGGCATGCTGTCAACAGGCATCAGTGCATTCGCCTATCCCCGCCTGGTCGCGGCGCTCGGCCTGCCCGCGCGGCTGCCCAAAGTCTATGACACCGGGCAGATGCTCGCCATGCCCGATCCGGACGTCCTCGACGCGCTGGGATGCGATTGCGTGGTGCAGTGCCACGGTGCGACCAATGCTTTTGAGCAGAAAGACTACTGGCGTCCGTACGATTTCAATGGCCGCCTGCCCGCGTTAGTGCATCAGCCGGAAGTCTTTGAAACACAGGCGGATGGCAGCATCCTGCAGAACCGGCTGACCCGCATGGTACCCGCTTCATACGTATTCGATGAGGCGCATGGCGGACAGCCGGTCGACTGGACAGGCGAGTTGCCCATGTATGACCTGAAGTTGTATAAAAAGGAACTTGACAAACGTCTGATTACGGACGAGCGGGTCGTACAGCTTCGCACCCTGTGCCGGCGTGTGCGTGATTCCACGGATCGCGCCGTGTTTCTCAGTGAAGGCTCGATCACGCCCGATATTTCGATTCATGCGCATGGCGGGATGGCGGTCTTTCCGATCCTGTGCGTGACTGAACCCGATTACGTGCGCGAACTGCACGACATGATCACCTCGGTCACGGAGCGGAATATCCGTGTATTACTGCCTGAGATTGCGCCGTATATCGATGTCATCATGGCCGCCGCCGACGACTGGGGCACGCAGAACTCAACGATTGCCTCACCAGCCGTGTTTCGCGACCTCTTCCTCCCTTACCGCCGCCGTATCAATGATGTGTTCCACAGCACCGCCAGGCAGGTGAAGATATTCCTGCACACCTGTGGCGCGATTTACGATATCATCGATCTGGTAATCGAGGCAGGTTTCGATGCTCTGAATCCCGTGCAATGGTGCGCCGGTAGGCATTCGTATCAAGAGTGGAAGGACAAAGCGCGTGGGCGTATTGCCCTGTGGGGCGGCGGCATAAACTCGCAGGTCACTTTGCCGCTGGGTACCGTGAACGATGTGGAGCGCGAAGTTTCGGAAGTGGTGAACTACATGAAGCAGGACAGCGGCTACGTGTTCTGCAACATACACAACATTCTGGCGGAAATAGCGCCTGAGAAAGTCATTGCCATGTATCGTGCTGCCGATGCCAGTTAACTGTGGCGCGGCGTCAGCAACACGGCAACCTGGTCCGGCGCGGAGCAGGGCTTCGAGCGGCGCCATGCCAGGCTGGGCGAGCATCGGGATGTCAGAGTGATTCTGCGCATATGCCGGGGTGAGGTATGCACAATATGGACACGACCGAGCTGGTGAAGATGTACCGGCGGATGTTGACGATCCGCCGATTTGAAGAACGCTGCAATACGTTGTTCATGCAGGGTCGTATCCCATCGACATTGCACCTGTATATCGGGCAGGAGGCGGTAGCGGTCGGCGTGTGCGCGCATCTGCGCCTGAGCGACTATGTGCTGGGCACACACCGCCCGCACGGTCACGCCATTGCGAAGGGAGTAGCCCTGCGTGACATCATGGCCGAACTGATGGCAAAAGTAACCGGATGCAGCAAAGGCAAGGCCGGATCGATGCATGTTGGCGACATCCGTGTGGGCATGCCGCCGGCTATCGGCATCGTCGGCGGTAATGCGCCAATTGCCTGCGGTATGGCGCTGGCGCAGAAGCGCAGCGGCAGCGACGATGTCACGGTCTGTTTTTTCGGCGATGGGGCTGCCAATGAAGGTGCGCTGCACGAAGCCATGAACATGGCGGCGATCTGGTCTCTGCCCGTCGTGTTCGTCTGTGAAAATAACCTGTATGGCGCGTCGACGCCTTTTGCCGGTGTGTCGAAGCTGGAGAATGTTGCGGATCGGGCCGTTGCGTATGGCATGCCCGGTATGATCGCAGACGGCAGTGATGTATTGTCAGTCTACGAATCGGCCGGCAAGGCGATTGCCCGTGCGCGTTCAGGCGCAGGCCCTGCCCTGCTTGAATGTAAAACGTATCGGCTGTGCGGGCACTCGCGCAGCGATCCGTTGACTTACCGCACCAAAGAAGAAGAAGCTATCTGGCGCGAGCGCGAACCAATCGGGCGGTTGGCCGGTTACCTGCAGCAAACGGGTGTCCTTACGGATTCGGCACTGCAACAGATTGAGAGAGATGTTGCCGGCGGGATCGATGATGCCGTGGCCTATGCAGACGCCAGCCCCTATCCGGCGCCGGAAGACGCTTTGTTGCATGTCTTTTATGAATGAATGCCTGCTGTTTTGCAGGCAGTAAGCTGCCAGTTTGACACAGATAACCAGGGTGGGTTGCCGTGGCATTGATGACGATAGCGGAAGCGTTGCGCGAAGGGATCCGGGAAGAGATGGCACGCGATCCGCGCGTGTTCTGCCTCGGCGAAGATATTGGGATCAGCGGCGGATTCGGCGGCGCTTTCACCGTGACGCTGGGCCTGTCGGACCAGTTCGGACACGAGCGGATTCTCGATACCCCGATATCAGAAATCGGCATTGCCGGTGTGGCGATTGGCGCTGCGATGGCCGGGTTGCGGCCAATCGCAGATGTCCAGTACGGTGATTTCCTGTTCTGTATGATGGACCAGCTTGCTAACCAGGCTGCCAAGATGACTTATATGTCGGGCGGGACGGTGTGCGTGCCGATGGTGATGCGG
>JAKALH010000135.1 GCA_021813225.1 Chloroflexota bacterium | reverse complement strand
TTCTGCGCCAGCGACATAGCCAGCACTTTGCGGTTGCGGAAGACTTAGCCCAGTTCCTCGTATTTCACCTTGGCCAGCGGTGGGTACATCATCAGGATCAGGCCGATGGCGATGGGGATGTTTGTCGTGCCGGCCTGGAACTGGTTGATGAACGTCTCGACGGATGGAATCAGCGCGCCCAGCGCGACGCCGGCAGCCATCGCGAGGAAAATCCACAGGGTCAGGAAACGGTCGAGTGTTGACAAGCGTCGGGTAACGCCGGCGGTTGTAGTCATGGTTATATCTGCCTGTTGAAATTGATAACCGTCGATCAGACGTCTGTGACAAGCGATTGCTTCTCGTGCGCGTTCTTGCGGGCGGCGCACTTGGGGCAGGGGCAGGCTGCAGGCTGGGTCGCAGCCCTGGCCGTGTCCCCACTGATGCCCAGCATCGCGCGCGCCTGGTCGATCAGATTGAACACGCGCGGCTCGCTGACGCGGTAGAAAATGTTCCACCCGTCGCGCCGGTCATCCACCAGCCCGGCCTCGCGCAGCACGGTAAGCTGCTGCGAGATATAGGCCTGACGATAGCCCAGGTGCGCCTCCATGTGGCAGACGCAATGCTCGTCATCGCGTAGGATTTCGAGAATATCCAGGCGCGCCGGGTGCATCAATGCCTTAAATATGCGGGCAAGTCGCTCGCTGTCCTGCATGTCACTCATCAGTGCTAATTATATTCAATAAACCGAATAAGTCTAACGGTCCAAACCATGCCACACCTCCGAGTTCTCGCAGAACTCGGAGGTGTTAACGCGGATGCGCCCGCAGGAACTCGCGAAAGCGCTCAATCAGACCGTCGCGCACGGCGCGGAACGCCGCCAGACGGGCCGCGTCGCCTTCGACGGCGGCGGGATCGGGGAAGCTCCAGTGGATGCGCTCGACGCGCCCCGGGAACACCGGGCAGTTCTCGGCGGCGCTGTCGCACACGGTGATGACGACGTCGATCGGTTTTCCGATGAACTCCTGCACCGGTTTCGAGTATTGCGCGCTGATGTCGACGCCGATCTCCTGCATCACCCGGATGGCGAGGGGGTTGACCCGGCTGGGGTGCGTGCCGGCGCTGTGCGATTCCACGCGCCCGCCGCTCAGCCAGCGCAATATGCCTTCGGCCATCTGCGAGCGCGCCGAGTTGGCCGTGCACAGCGTCAGGACTCGTAGTTTTGTTTCCGTCACTCTGCGCCTCTTCCTTCGGCTCTTCAGTGCTTGTACGCTTCCACGCGCACGCTGTAGGTCTGCACGTCCGAGTCGGGCACCTGCGCATAGTGCTTGCGGTCCGCCACGCGCACGTCATCAAAACCGGCGGCTTGAATGGCGCTCAGGTAATCCGCTTCGGTCATCGCGCCGCTGACGCAGCCGGCCAGGCTGATCATGTCCGCCTGCGCCGATGCCGGTATCGGGCTGTCCGACACGATGTCCGACACGGCGAACTTGCCGCCCGCCCGCAGGACGCGCTGCGCTTCGCGGAACACCGCCGGCTTGTCGGGCGACAGGTTGATGACGCAATTCGATAGAATCACGTCGATGCTGGCGGATTCAACCGGCAGTTTCTCGATATGGCCGTGGCGGAACTCCACGTTGCGCAGGCCCGCTTTGGCGGCGTTGCGCCATGCCAGCGACAGCATCTCCGGCGTCATATCCACGCCGATGACCCAGCCGCTCTCGCCGACCTTCTGTGCCGCCAGCAGGCAGTCCAGCCCGCCGCCGGAGCCGAGGTCCAGCACACGCTGGCCGGGCTGCAGCGCCGCCAGGCTGACCGGGTCGCCGCAGCCCCAACTGGCCTGCGCCGCGTCTGCGGGCAACCGGTCGAGTTCCTCGGCGGCGTAACCGCAGGAACAACTGTCGCCGCAGCAGGGAGCGGCAGGCGCGCCTTCCAGCAGGCTGGCGGCGCGTTCGGCATAGTGGCCGCGCACCGCGTTGTGGATGTCGATATTCTCGATCTGAATTACCTCATTCGTAGTCATTTATGCATCAATCCTTATTGATATATCGGCATAAAAAATAATGCGCCTTCGGGCGGCGCATCGGAATCCTATTTGGTTGCGCAAACGTTGCAGGCGGAACCCGCTGTGCTGGCGTCGCTCACGCAATCCGGGTTGAACAGCCGGCAGATGACCGGATAGATGCCGGCCAGCGCCTCGCGGTTCACCGAGTAATACACCCAGCGCCCGGCGCGGCGCGCGCGGATGAACCCGGCATCGCGCAGCATGCCCAGGTGATGCGACACCAGGTTCTGCGGCAGCCGCATGTCGGCTTCAATTTCGCACACGCAGCGTTCGCCGCCCGCCAGTAGAGCAAACAGGCGCAGGCGGTTCGGCTCGCTCATCAGTTTGAGCAGCGGCAGGACGGCCTGCGCATCGGCGAGGGCCGGCGCGCGTTCCACCAGTTCAATCGGCATCGCAATCATATCAACGTGCGTTGATATTACGCAGATGAGGTGGATTTGTCAAGGGGTGTAACTGACTGGACGGGGACGGGCGAGAAAATATATAACCGAGGTGCCTATTCGAGGAGCAACTTCAGCAGCATGGCGTGCGCGGTGACTTCAGGATCGCCGCTGTCGGAGATGTCGCCGGCATAAGGGGCCGCGGTGTGCGTCTCCACATACGTGCACAGGCAGTAGTACACGATTTCGTCGGCCTGCGCCGGCGTCAGGTCGGGGAAGCGCTGCATCAGGTATTCGTTCCAGCGCGGCCGCATATGGCCGATGGTGTCCATCATGCCGGCCAGGTAGTCGATGTGCTCCTGAGTGCAATATTCGGGCTTTCCATTCATGGTTATGCTGCCGATTTCATCGAACCCGCTCTATTCAGCAACATCTAAGCAAGTTCAAATTAAACTGCATCCTAACAATAACGCCACGACGAAAGCCAACTATTGTGATATTCGCTTATCTTGTGTAAAGCCAATTTGACGCCGAGATATTAAAATTATGTTCGATCCTGATATCCCAGCAGCCGCATGCCGTTCAGTGTCACGACCAGCGAGACGCCCACATCGGCCAGCACCGCCATCCACAGCGTCCCCAGCCCCAGCAGGACGATAGCCAGGAACACCAGCTTGACGCCGATGCTGAGCGCGATGTTGGTCTTGATGGCGGCCAGCGCGGCGCGGCTGAGTCGGATGGCGAATGGCAGGCGCGCTAGGTCGTCGGCCATCAATACGACGTCGGCGGTTTCCATGGCCTGCGCCGTGCCGCCCGCGCCCATGGCGATGCCCACGCTGGCCGTCGCCAGCGCCGGCGCGTCGTTGATGCCGTCGCCGACCATCGCCACCGTCCCGTACTGCTTCAACAGGTCGCGCACGGCATCCACTTTCTGCGCCGGCAGCAGGTTGGCCTGCACGTCGGTCACGCCCACCTGCCCGCCGATGTTGCGCGCCGCGGCGGCGTTATCGCCGGTCAGCATCACCAGCGTCTGCACGCCTGCCTCTTTCAGCGCCGCCACCGCATCGCGGCTGGTTTCGCGCACGGTATCGGCGACGGTAATGTAGCCGCGGTACTGCCGGTCCACGCTGACCAGCAGGGGCGTCTGGCCCTGCGCCGAGGTGCCGTCGATCTCCTTGCAGTATGTCTCATCGTGCGGCACCGTGGAGTCGAACCAGGCATGGCTGCCGATGGATACGGCATGTCCATTCACGCTGCCGCTCACACCCCGACCGGCCAGCGCCTTCACGCCGTCCGCGGCGGGGTATTTATCGCTCACGCCGTTGCGCTCGGCGGTGTCGACCACCGCGCGCGCCAGCGGGTGTTCGCTGCGCCGCTCAATGGCCGTCGCCAGCGCCAGCAGGTCGCCGCAATTGGTGCAGGCGTCGTCGGGGCGCTCGCACGACAGGCAGTCCACCGCGCGCAGGCGAACCACGTTCGGCCTGCCCTCGGTCAACGTGCCGGTCTTATCGAAGGCGATAGCCTTGACGCGACCCAGCGCCTCCAGATAGGCGCCGCCTTTGATGAGCACGCCGCGGCGCGCGGCGTTGCTGATGGCGCTGACGATGCTGACCGGCGTGCTAATGACCAGCGCGCACGGGCAGGCCACCACCAGCAGTTCCAGAGCGCGGTACAGCCAGCCCTGTTCGCCCGGCGCGGGATTCAGGAACGGCGCGCCCAGCACCAGCGGCGGCACGACCGCCACCAGCGCGGCGATGACCACCACCGCCGGCGTGTAATAGCGCGCGAACTGGTCCACGAAGCGCTGCGCCGGGGCGCGCTTCTCCTGCGCTTCTTCCACCATGCGGATGATGCGGCTGACGGTGTTATCCGCCGCCAGGCTCAGCACGGTCACTTCCAGCACGCCTTCGCCGTTGATGCTGCCGGCGTATACCGTATCGCCGGCCTGTTTGGCGACCGGCGTGCTCTCGCCCGTCACCGGCGCCTGATTGACCGATGAGACGCCGACGGTCACGCGCCCGTCCATGGCGATGCGCTCGCCGGGCTTGACGACGATGGCGTCGCCGGGGCGCAATGTGTCGACATTGACGCGGTGTTCCTCAGGCGCGCAGAACGGGCATGGCCCGCCGGTATAGCCATCCTTGCCCAGGTGCTCGCGGCAATCCAGGCACGGCTGCAGCATGGTCGCCTCGCGCGGGGCGACCTGCATCAGGCTGCGGATGGCGTCGCGGCTGTGTTCCATGGTGTAGCCCTCCAGCGCCTCGCCGACGGCAAACAGCACCATCACCAGGCCGGCCTCGGTCGTCGCGCCGATCAGCACGGCGCCGATGGCCGCTACGGTCATCAATGCGTTGATGCTGACTTCGCGGTTGACGCGCAGCGCCCGCCAGGCGCTGCGCGCGACCGGATAACCGGCTGCCGCCAACGCCGCCAGCGAGGTGGAGATGACCAGCCACGCCGGCGCGCCCGGCCACAGCCGCAACTCGTCGAACAGCAGGCCCGGCAGGATGAGCAGCGCCCCGGCCAGCGCCAGCGCCGTATTGCGGCGCGCCAGCAGGAAGCGGATAAACCCGAACGGTCCGCCGGTGGCGGGCGGCGTTTCGACAGCCGCTGCCGGCGCTGCGCCGCCGCCGACGTCGTAGCCCAATTCGCGCACGCGCGCCACGATAGCCTCGCGCGCCGCGTCGCCCTGCACCTGCAGCTTTGCGGCGGTGTAATTCAGGCTGCAGCTCTGCACGCCGTCCATGCGGGCGACGCCGCGCTCGATGGCGCGCGCGCAATCGGCGCAATCCATACCGGTGATCTGAAAGGTCTGTGTTTCCTCAGCCATGCTTGACGTGATCCAATCCTCTGGTGAAGATTTCGACGACGTGGTCGTCGTCCAGCGTGTAGTAGATTTCGCGCCCGCGCCGGGTGGTGCGGACAAGATGTATCTGGCGCAGCAGGCGCAACTGGTGCGAGACCGCAGAGCCGCTCATGCCCACGCTGCCGGCGAGTTCGCTGACGTTCATCTCCTCGCGCAACAGTGCGGCGATGATGCGCACGCGGCTGGGGTCGCTCAACGCCTGAAACAATTCCGCCAGGCGTTCGGCCGCACGCCCGTCAATTTCCAGTTCTTTCTGCGCTTGTTCGGTTTTCACATCAGGTAACATGAATATATGCACACTTGTTCATATATTCTAGTATCAATTGCGACGCTGTCAAGTGGGGCAGGCCAGTGCCGCGGTCGGGGTGGACACGGTCACCTGCGTAGCAGAATTACGCGGGTGTGGCAATTGACATGCCGCACCGGCAGCAGTATATTTTGCGCACCGCCACGTGTGACCTCTATCCTATAGCGTGGCCTGCAAGGGGGCTTTATGAAGTCGAAGTCGATCATGTTTGCGATAGCTGGAACGTTGGCATTAAGCGTTGTTTTTACGGCATACTCGCCCGCCGCCGCAACGACGACAGGGCAGCAGCCGTCTCCGGGCTGCGTTGTTATTATTCCGGATTTAGGCTACCGCCAGCCAGGAATTGGCTTGGGGACAGGGGCAGCCGCTGGATGCTGTGGCGTTATTCCGGTATGGGGCTACCGCCAGCCGACATTGATACAGTGGTGGCCGAATTGTTATTCGCTCGGGCTGGTGCGCGGCGCGGCCTTCATCGATAAAAACGCGGACGGCAAGTGGGAAGCCGGCGAGCCGATCTTCGGCGAAGCCTGGTATAAGGTCACCGGCGGCGGCGTGTGGTTCACGTGCGGCTGGGTGGGCAGCGACGCCACATTCGGCGTGCCGGTGAATCCCGGCACCTACTACGTGATGCCGGTCGCGCCGAAGGGCTATAAGACCACCACGCCGCGCATCGCGGTCACCATCACGAACGATGTCAACACGCCGTGGCTGTACATGGGCTTTGTCGCCGACCCCTCCGCCAAAGGCGACGCATGCGACCAGTACAACCCGCCGCGTTAAACACTCCCGACGCCTCGTGCAATCACCCCGCCGTTCACAGCGGGGTGGTTATTTTATCTGAATGCGGGTGCACCCGCGGGTGCATCATCGCCATCGCGTATCATCGGGGGCATGGCTGAACAGGATGAGAGACCGCTGACACCGCTGAAGAGCTTCCGGCGCCGCAAAGACCACCAGTTCGCGCTGGACCCGCACAGCCCGCTGACGCAGCAGCGCGCCGTATTCAAGGGCATGAACTACTTCCCGGAGAATCCCGCGCTGCGGCTGGAAGTCGATGTGCAGGTGTTTGAGGCCGGCGACGTGCGCGCCGGGGCCACCCATCAGGCCGCCTCGGCGGCCGGCGAAGGCGCCACCGCCGCGCTGATGATCCGCGACTACCTGCGTAAGGTGGCGTAATCAGCGGACGGCCGGCAGGTACAGGGTATGCGAATAGGTGATAGAGGCGCTCAGCACGATCGTACCGGACAGGTCGGTGCGATAGACCAGCGCGCCGGCGGCGGCGAGGCGGTCCAGCGTCTCCACCGTCGGATGGCCGTAGGGATTCGGCCCGACCGAAATCACCGCGACCTTCGGCATGGCGGTGGCGAGGAAGGCGGCGCTGGTGGCGTATTTGCTGCCGTGATGCGCCACCTTCAGCACGTCGACCGGCCACGAGCCTGAATCGGCGCGCGCCAGCATGGCCGTCTCCGCACTCGTCGGCAGGTCGCCGGTGAACAGATAGCGCGACCGGCCGTGGCGCACCAGAAACACCACCGAAGCGTCGTTATCGTCGCTGTAGCTCAGGGACGGGTCAGGGTTGAGGGTCTGTGCGGTGGTGGCGCACCACTGGTAGGTTGCCGGCTGGCCCGCCACCGTCAACGTCAACCCTTTAGAGACGACGGCCTGCTCGAAAGCCATCCAGGTCGTCGACGATATGGCGCGGATGCCGTTGTACAGCACCTGAGTGGTGGAGATGTCGGTGGCG
>JAKALH010000134.1 GCA_021813225.1 Chloroflexota bacterium | reverse complement strand
CGATCTAACGCCGCCTGACACTGAATGCGGGAAGCGACCCGATCGTCGTATTCGGCGCCAGCGGCCGCGGCAAATCGACATTCGTCAAGTCGCTGCTGTTTGCACTGGCGGCGCAGCGCTCGCCGGCAGAACTGAACTACTACCTGCTGGACTTTGGGCGCGGCGGTTTGCGCGCCGTCAGCCGCCTGCCGCATTGCGGGGCCTCGATTGACGCCGGCCAACCCGACCGCGTGGCCGCACTCTTCCGCATGATCCGCGGCGTCATGAACGAGCGCCAGGAACGCCTGTCGCATTACGCCTCGCTGGAAGACTACAACGCGCAGCACAAAGACAATCCCGAACTGATGTTCCCGTCGATCGTCATGGTCATCGATAACTTCGCCGAGTTCCGCGAAAACTACGAGGCCATGTTCGGCGATCTGATCAATCTGGTTCGCGATGGCCGCCAGTTCGGCATCTATTTCATCATCACAGCCAGCCAGATGAGCGACATTCCGAACAAGCTGTTCAACCTGCTCGCTCAGCGCCTCGCGTTCACCATGGCCGATGCGACCGTGTATGGCGATATCGTCGGTCGAGGCGCGCTGCCTCTGGCGAACGTGCCCGGCCGCGGTCTGATAAATCTCGACGGTCAGCCGCTGGAATTCCACGTAGCCATCCCCATCATCGAAGGAGAAAAAGACGCCTTTACCCGCATTGCCGAGCGAATGGATGCCGCATGGATATCGACAGGCGGGAAGCGCCCCAGCGCCGAAATACCGAAGGCCATCACCTTCCTGGAGATGATGCAACTGGTCAGGGGCAAACACATTGACCGCATCGGCGATCTTGAGATTGATAAAGCCTGGCAGCGCAGCATGCAGACGGCGAACCAGGAATGGTTGAGCGCGCCGCTGGGGTTGATCAGCAGCAAGGAAATCCGCACGCTCATCTTCAACGCCAAAGCCGGCGGTGACGGCGTGCACGGTATGGCGGCCGGCACGACCGGTTCCGGCAAGTCCGAAATGCTGCAGACGCTGATCGTCTCCCTGTGCATCAAATACGACCCGCGCATCGTCAATTTCGTGTTGATTGACTACAAGGGCGGGCCGACCGTCGAGCCATTCCGCAAGCTGCCGCACTGCGTCGATATTGCCACTAACCTGGAAGGCAACGCCGTCGAGCGCATCTTCACGGCGATCAATGCCGAGATGAACCGCCGGTCGGAAATCCTCGCCAAAGCCGGTGTCGCCGACCTGGTCGACTACCGCAAGAAGGTGATTCCGAAGCTCAAGCCGGATTCGCCATTTCCGAACACCTTCCCGCACCTGTTCATCATCGTGGACGAGTTCGCCGAGATGGTGACGCAGAACCCTGAATACAAGGCGAAATTCGAAAGCATCACGCGCCTGGGCCGTTCCTTTGGCGTTTCGCTGCTGCTGGCTACGCAACGCCCCAGCGGCGCGGTGACGGATCAGATGCGCGCGAACATGAAATACCGCATCAGCCTGCGCGTCGAGACGACCGATGACAGCAAAGAGATGATTGGCCGGCCCGATGCGGCATCGCTGCCGGCGATCCCGGGCCGTGGTTACGTGCAGGTCGGCGGCGGTAACCTGTCGGAAATCCAGGTCGCCTACAGCGGCGCATCCTACGACGAGACGCGCCCCGACCCGACCTATAGCATCGATGAAATCCTGGCCGCCCTCGAGACCACGGACGCGCCGCGCTCGCTGCTGGGCTGGTTGGTGGGAACGCTGGCGGCCGAGTCGCGCCGGCAGAACATACCGAAACAGTTCAAGCCGTGGCCCAGCCCTCTGCCGGAAAGGCTGCCGATCAATCTGCCGGTCAACGCCGAATATATCGCCAAAGGAAAGTATGGCAGGGAAATCGTCATTAACCCGTTTGTGGCGGAGTGGATGGCAAATAAAGATGCCGAGCCGATCTGGACGCCGCATGACTGGTCGAAACCGCTTCCGGTCAGCGCCAACATCGGCATCATCGATAACACGCTGCTGGCGGAGCAGCGTGTGTTGAATGTCGATCTTTCGGGCGACCCGCTGGTCGTGTTCGGCGCGAGCGGGCGCGGCAAGACGACCTTTATCAAGTCGCTGCTTCTGGCGCTGGCGACGCAGCGGCGGCCCGATGAACTGCACATCTACTGCCTGGACTTCGGACGTGGCGGTCTGAAAGCCCTGCGCCAGTTGCCGCATGTCGGCGGGATTGTGGAAACAAACGAAGAAGAGCGCGTCGAACGGTTCATGCGCATGATCCGCAACATCATCGACAGCCGCCAGCAGAAATTGCAGTCTTACGACTCGATGGACGACTATAACGCCCGGAACCCCGACGCCTCTATGCCGGCGGTTGTTGTCGTCGTCGACAATGCAGTTGAGTTCAGAGAGACTTACGACAAATACCTGCCGGACCTGCTCTCGCTGTTGCGCGATGGGCGCTCCTTCGGTGTGTATTTCGTCGTAGCGGCGTCCCTGCTGGGCGACATCACCAACAAGATGCTCAGCCTGCTCAACCAGCGCATCACCTTCACGCAGGCTGACCGCATGGACTACTTCGCCATAGTGGGACGCGGCGCGCCGCGCATCAACGATACGCCGGGCCGCGGTCTGTGCGTCGGGCTGGTCGACGATAAACCGACACCGCTGGAATTCCACACCGCCGTACCTCTGTCGACCGACCCCGAAGACCAGACCGACTACTTCCGCATCCTCTCGCAGACGATTGCGCAGGCCTGGAGCAAATTGGAGGCTAAAGATCCGTCTCTAAAGAGCAAGCGCGCGCTGCCGGTCGAGCCTCTGACAAAGGCAATTGATATGGCGACACTGCTGCCGGACATCGGGCACGGCAACGCGAAGATCAGCGTGCCCATCGGTATCAACGACCTGGATCGCGAACCGACAGTGTTCGACTTTGCCGGCAAGGGGCCGCATCTGATCGTGATGGGCCCGCCTGTAACCGGCAAGACGACCACGATGCGGTCGCTGGTGATGGCGCTGGCGCATTGTTACACGCCTGAACAGGTCGGGCTGATTCTGGTCGATCCGGCCGACCCGTCGCGGCGATTCTACAACTTCGGCATTGAGGGCGAGTGCCGCATAGACAGGCTCCCGCATGTGCTGGCAACGGTATCCACCGCCAAAGAAATGGACGAAGTGGTGCGACGGCTGCGCGCGGAATACGATGAGGAAGTCATCGGCCGCCTGGTTGATAAACCGGATGTATTCGCTGCGCAGGATAACAACAGGCGCCACCTGTTTGTGCTGATCGACAATTACGACGACATAGAGCCGCTCAATCGTAACCGGGCGCTGAGCGCTTTGAACGACACAGGAAAAGGCAAGAACCTGCATCTCGTGTTATGCGGAACAATCAACGGCATGCGCAGCGGGATGGACGAGTTGCGAAAACGCGCCGAAGCGTCGCGGTATGCGTACGTCTTCAACGACTACGAAGCGGTGCGCTACATGGGCGTGCGCGGGACTTTCGCTATCACGAAGGAACTGCCTCCAGGGCGCGGTTTCATCGTCAAGGCAGTCTCGGCGGGCATGACGCAGATGGCGCTGCCCTACGTCGAAGGTCGCGCAGACAGCGAAACGCAATACCGCAACCTGATTAACGCTATCATGGCGCGCTATCCCAATCGCGCGCAGTGGAGTTACTTCGCGCCGGATATCACCGCGCTGGAAACGGCGATTAAAGGCGATGCGGCGCAGGCGCAAACTGCCGCCGGCGCGCAGCAGGCCGTGGCGCCGGGCGGCGGACCAGCCGCTCCCACACCTGCAGATGAAGTGCCTGACTGGCAGGCGCAGCTCAGTGACATGCTGAAAGGTTTGCCCCAGTTCGAAGATGTGGGGAAGGTCGACCCGTCGCGCATGGCATCGGTGACTTACGAGGTGCCGGATGAACCCGCGCCGGCAGGCAATGGTACCGGCGCGGAGCACGAAGCAGCCGCAGCAGGCAATGGCGCGTCCGATGCAACCGCGGCGCAGAATAATGGAACATCAAACAGCGCAGCGCCGGCAGGTAATGGGAATAAACTGCCCACGGAGGAACACTAGGTATGGATCGCTTGAATCTGACCGTGGATATCCAGTCCAACAGCATCGGCCCCAGGCGCATCAACGTCCGCAGCAGCCTGCAGGTTGCCACGCTCGTCCTCACGATCAAGGATAAGTTCAATCTGGTCGGGAATTATTCGTTGAGGCTGCAAGGCGCGCGTAATCCATTGCCGGACGATGGTGCGCTGGATCAACTGCGTGTTCCGGAAGGCGCCGCACTGCAATGCGTGAGGATTGTGGAGTCCACCGGCACGCTGGACGCCATTGTGCGAGGGGTACGGGTTCCGTTCAGCAAGCGATTCTCGCGTGTGTACCTGCGCGAGCAACGCACTTTGACGGAGTTCGACCTGCGCTGGCAGCCGTCTATCATCGGCCGTCGCGATGTGCGCAATCCCAGCAATAACCGTCTGCTCGCGGTTGACCTCGAAGACATGGAGACGCTGCCCAGCGTCTCCCGTCACCACGCGGCTATCACGGAGCAGGGCGGTTCTTTCTATATCGAGTCAATACAGGATCGCAACCCGACACTGCTCGATGGCGTGCGTTTGCGTTATAGTGAACGCTATGCTCTGTTACCCGGCACGCTGATCAAGGTCGGGAATATCACACTGAGCTTCCAGGTGATTGGCTGAGGGGAAGCCGATAGGCGGCTAGAGGCCAGCCGGGAGACCAGCGTGCGCAAAGGGCAACCGCAGCACTCAGGACTGCGGTTTTTTCAGGAACGTGTATTCAGGCAAAACGACGTCACCCATGCAGGACAGCATAATCGAGGTAAGCAGATGATCAGAAGCCCGCGCATCCTCATGCAGGCGCTGGTGGGAGCGCTGGTGCTGGCGACACTGGCAATGCCGCTGACAGTGAACGCCCAGGTCAGTGGCGTCACTCTCACTGTGAATGGTTGTGACAGTTCCAACTACCCGGATGTCGTCTGCACGGTGACACCGGTCAATGGCGCCGGCGTACCGTTGCAGCAACTCGATGCGTCAGCTTTTCAGGTGACAGACGGCAACACCGTCATTCCCGGAATTGAGGCCCAGAAGATAGTCAGTCCCAGTGTGAAGGTCAGCACCTTGTTGCTGGTTGACTTCGGCATGATACAGCAGGGTGTTGCGCTGCAACCTCTCAAGGATTCCGCCAAGGCAATTCTGCAGGCCGCCGGCAACAATGACCGCCTGGCTGTGCTGGCATTGACCGGCCCGGTGCAGGTTAACACCAGACTGGACGCGACGAAGGAATATGGTTTTGCGCCCGCCAGCCAGAAGCGCGATGACATGATCAACCTGATCAACGCGCAATCCGCCGTAGGGCGCACGCCGCTGTATGATGAAGTCTGCAAGGCGCTGCTGATTGCGGCGCAGGAGCATGTCGGCACTCGCGCCGTGATCGTCCTCAGCGACGGCGCCGATGTGCAGAGCCAGGTCTGCACCGCCAGCGACACGATATCGCATGCCAACAAAGATCGCACCCCGGTCTTCACGATCGGCGTTGGCCCTAATGTGAAGGAAACCTACCTGCGCAAGCTGGCGTCCGAAACCGGAGGGTTATACGATTCGGCAGCGCAGCTCCAGAACGTTATCGATGTGTTCAAGCGTATGGAATCGGCGCTCAAGACGGAGTACCGGGTCACCTTCCATATGCCTGCGCCAGGCAACGGCCAGTTGAAGACGGTCGACATCAAAGTAACGCAGGGCAGTGACAGCGATGTCGAACGTGCGACCTTTCAGACGCCGCAAGCGACGCGGCCCACGTTTACCAAAGTAACGTTCACCATCGATGGCAACACCGTCAATCCCAAACTGCTGCCCGCCAACAAGACGCTGATCGTGGAACCGACAATCCAGTCCAGCAGGCCCGTCACTTCCGTGGACTACATCGTTGGCGGCAATACGCAGACGGAAAACGATCCGCCATTCCAACTGGTCATCCCGACGAACGACTTGATCGGTGTCAACAAGATCACCCTGAGGGCGTCTGGAGAACCGGGAAACCCCGCTGCACTGGCAACCTATGATGTGCAGGTCAGCATCGACCCGTCGACGCTGGTGACGCCGACGCCGGCTCCTGCGCCGACCTTGCTCCAGAGACTGACCACCTTCCCGGGCATATTGATCGTAGCCGTCTTCCTGATATTGCTCATCGTGTTGATCGTGCTGCTGGTGCTGGTGATGCGCCGGCGGTCGCGGCGCAATGTACGGTATATCCCAGAGACACCGCCGACGATGGTCGGCTCCGCAATTCCATTTCAGGCTACGTCGGTGGGACAGTCACTGCCCGATGAACAGGCGTTCCCAACGGCGCTGTTCAATGAGCCGGCTGCAGCCAGTCCGGGCGCGGCGCCTGTAGAGGGTCGCGCCGAGACCGTCATGTTCAAGCCGCCTGTCGCTGTTCTGGAGTTTACGAACGGCGAGCTGTCCGGCCGGCACTTCGATATCGGATCGACCGGCGCTGAGTTGCTGGTGGTTGGGCGTGAACCGGATAGCGGCAGCGGCGCCGTGCGCGTGCCCAGCCAGTTCGTGTCGCGCAAGCATGCGCAGATTGCCGTGGAGGATGGCAAAATCATCTTGACGGACTTGAATTCCTCCTCCGGAACAAAACTGAACGGCGAACGGCTGCCGGCGAACCAGCCGCGCGAGATTCATATCGGCGACAAAGTAGACTTTGCGGATGTCAGTGCGGTGGTCAAACCGGTATAAACCGTGGAGGTTGCATGAAGCGAATACTCATAGCAGTCATGTCTTGTGCGGCTCTGCTGTTACCGGCTGTGATTGAGGCACAGGGCGGGTCGCCGTCGGTCTTCGTGCATACGACGACTGCGACACCGAGCCAGGCCAGCGCCGGCGGCGTTGCCGCACTGAGGGTCACCACTCTCTTCTCTCTGCTGGATAGCGCAGGCATGCCCACCAACAGCGAGATCGACCACATCGAGCTTAAGGTAGGGCAGGACCGCTATACGGCCACGTTTGGCAAGCCCAGCGGCCAGTGGGCTGTGGCGGTGCTGCTGGATACAAGCGGGACGCTGGCCGCCAATCAGGACGATTTCAGGCGCATGATCGAGGGTTTCTCGAAGTCGCTGGACCAGATGCCGCAGAATGCGCTTTATACGATATTGACTTTCGACAACAGCCCGAAAGTGATTCAGGAATTCACCGCCGATAAAGAGGAAGTCCGCAAGAATATCCTCACCAATGTCAAGCCCAAACCAGGAACCAAAGCGTGCCTGAACGATGGATTACTCGAAGCAGTCAGGCGGGTGGAATCTGCGTCGGCGCGTAAAGCGGTCATT
>JAKALH010000133.1 GCA_021813225.1 Chloroflexota bacterium | reverse complement strand
GGCCTGAAGCGCCTCTACCGATATATCATTCTGTTGAGCTGTTTCGACCATCGCTGTATGGCCCAAGTATAGACGACCGAGTGCCGGCGTCACTGCAGCAGGGCTTGTGCCTGTCCGCCATAGCCATGGCGCTCTTCGCCAACCTGATGCAGCGTATGCTCATGGTGCGCGTGGCTGGCCTTATCGCGCAGTTCGCGCTGCGCTACAGCGCCATTCTCGATCGTTACAAGATAATGCGGCGCGCGCCCGAAATGTCTGCTGATGGTCTGGCCGTCCTGTGTGGCAAATGCAATCTTCATATTGTTCATCCTTGTGTTAATGATGTGCTGCTGCGTGCGGCTCAAAGTGCCTGACGGTTGGCCGGTCGCGCTGGTCTGCAAGGCACAATATCAGCAGCGCATGCGCCGGTTCGCTCGCAGTATGACCCTGTAACTTTATTCACGTCTCAGCATCGAAACATTGACGGCAAGTTCAATGAGTCATGCCAGAGAAGAAAGAGAGGCGTACGCATTATGGCAGGGCGACCCTTTCCACCCGGACGCGGGAACAAGGAGAAAAGATTGATAGCAAAACCAGTCGTATTAACAGATGAGACGTTTCAGAAGGTTGTACAGGATGTGCAGGGAGTCATGCTGGTGGATTTCTGGGCGGAATGGTGCGGTCCGTGCCGCATGATCGCCCCGATCGTCGAGCAGATTGCACAGGAGAGCGAAGGTAAAATCACCCTGGGCAAACTCGATGTCGATGCTAATGGACTCACGGCGATGAAGTTTGGGGTGATGAGCATTCCTACGCTCATCCTGTTCAAGAACGGCAGGGCGGAGGAAAGGCTGGTCGGCTATATGCCTAAGGAACGCCTGTTGGCGAAAATCAAGCCGCACTTGACCGAGCAGGCGCAGAAGATTTAAGGAACAAGCCTGTGACGGGAGGCTCAGTGTCGAGCCGCCGTCTTTCAGGCGGGGATACAAATAATGTCTGACAAAGAGAACGCAAGCATCGGTCTGCATGTACAGGTCAACCAGCCGTATGAGGCGGCGCTGGAGCGCGTCAAAGCCGCCCTGAAAGCAGAAGGCTTTGGCGTCCTGACCGAGATCGACGTGAAGGACACTTTGAAAAAGAAGCTGGGTGTGGATTTCCAGCGCTACATCATCCTGGGGGCGTGCAACCCGCCGCTGGCACATCGCGCCTTGAGCGCCGATCTGGATGTGGGTCTGCTGCTGCCATGTAACGTGGTCGTATACGAAACCAGCGCAGATACTTCGATGGCTGGCCTGGTCGATCCCATGTCCATGTCCGACCTGTTTTCAAGCCCGACTTTTGAAGCGCTCGCAGCCGACGCGCTGGAGCGTTTCAAGAGAGTCGCTGCGGTATTAAGCGCCTGACGCGCAGTCGATACAAGTCATAGAATAGAAGGGACGCAGCGCCGGCTGTGCCGGCGCTCATCCCGATGAGTGCTCAGGGGCCAGTCAGGCCGCTCCATGCCTCATCCGGCGGAACGTTATCGCGGCGCTGGCAATCGTCCTGATCGGCGGCGCCGTCATACTGAACGAACAACACAACCGGCCGCACGAGCTGGCAATCGTCAACAATCCCTCGCCGCAGAATGCCGTGTTGAACGGTCGCGCATGGGGCCCTGCCGATGCCCCGGTCAAGATCATCGAGTTTGTCGACAGCCAGTGCCCGGGCTGCGCCCAGTTCATCACGAGATACGAACCCGAGATGCAGGCCGCCTTCGCCGGAACGGGCAAGGTTCACGCCGGTCAGTGGAAAGGGGAGAACGCCGGAGACTTCACGAAGGCCAACCTGCAATAGATGGCATCCAGACTGGGGCTGGATACGGCGGCGTTCAACGGATGCCTGAACTCCACCAGGTACGACGACCTGCTTGCCAGGGACAGCCAGGAAGCCGCTCAATATGGCGTCCGGCAGACGCCCACGATCATCGTAAACGGCAAAGCCTACCCGTCCGCGTTGAACGTGGCGGACTTCAAGCGTATCTTCTCGGAAGTTGCGCCGGACGTCAAGTTCCCGTGAGCGAATTCGCAACGGCCTGGGGTCAGGCTGTTGCGCTGGCTTCGATCAGGTAGTTGTCGTCGTCCTGCCAGGTCTGGCGCGCCTGGTCGAATCCATTCGCCCGCAGAACGTCGATGATCTCGCGCGGCCACAGGCGATGCGATCGCGGCGGGCCGGCCTCGCCCTGGGCGTCGGGACGCCAGTCCAGAATCAGGGCGCGCTTCCCCACGCGGCGCATTTCGCGCACCTGCACATCCAGCGGCGCGACCTCGTGCAGTACAAATGCCGCCCACAACCAGTCTGCGCTGTTATCGGGCAGATTGATGGCGGGAAGCTCCGAGCGCAGCAATTGCACCGCAGGCGGCGGCTGGCGGCTCGCCAGCGCGTTCAACATATCCTGGCTCACGTCCAGCGCAAAGACCGTCCCGGCTGCGCCAACCTTTTCGGCCAGCGGGAGCGTCCAGAAACCGGGGCCGCAGCCCAGGTCTGCAACGCGCTGACCGGCGCCAATCTCAAAACGCTTGAGGAAGTCCTGCGGCGCCCAGCGCGCCTGGCGCTGCGGGCTTAACAAACGATCCAGATGAACCGGATCGAACCGATGCGCTTCTGAATTCATCACCCTGCTCCTGCATCAACCAATACAACTGTGCCCAACTATATACCGATTCTGTTGGCGAAATGAGCGCGAGCCGACGCTGGATGCGGAAAACGATATCGTCATTCCCGCGGAAGCGGGAATCTATTGCTTACCGCGGCCTCTGGATACCCGCATTCGCGGGCATGACGTGGTCAGTGGCGGATTCGCCAACAGTATCCTATATACCCGACACAAAACGGCGCCGTGTGAGTTTCACACGGCGCCGTCACGCACAAACGTCGTTGCGCCCGCGCGGTATGACTACTTCTGCAACGTGCTGCGCAACTTCGCACCGTTAAACGGCAGGCGGAACAGCGGGGCGAAGATGCAGAAGTCGAATACGCCGGCAGCCAGCGGCGCGAGGCCGATGATCGCGATGATCAGACCGCCGGTGCCGCCTACGACGAATAGCCCGAGCACGATGAGCACGATACCGGCGACGGCCCTGACGATGCGGCCTGTCGAACCCGCCAGAAAAGCGAAGAAACCATTCATCGGATTACTCCTTATCGAACACCTGCGTGAATCACTCTATCATTTTTGATGCATCGTCGATGAATTTGTTACAACGATTCATCATTAGTACACCCAAAACATCACCCGTGCAGCCCCGGCTGGAAAACGGTGGGATCGGCGACCATCAGCGGGCTGTGGCTCTTGAAAACCTCGGCATAGGCCACACCGAACAGCCTGCCCATATGCATATCTTCCGCCTCATACAGTTCCAGCAACTGGTCGCCCTGTGCGACCTGGAAAATGGAACTGTATTCGGCCAGGGCGCGTTTCTTCAGCGCGTAAGTGGCGCTGACATCGACCGCAAAGGCAAAGTCGCCCCAGACCGGTTCCATTTTGCAGTGCGGGAAGAACAGGCGCTTGACCACCCAGGGTTGCGTATCCGCCAGTTGCTGCCCGCCCGGCACCTGCTCCCATTGTTTCAGGCGGGCGTAGAAGACTGCGGCGTCGACCAGTGGCCCGATGGCGGCATGGTCAGGATGGATACAGGCATCGGTCGTGGCAAAAACCATATCGGGGCGTTGCCGGCGTATAAGCTGCGCCAGCTTCAGCCGTGTGGGAATCGTATCGATGATGAAACGGTCCTGCAGGTCCAGAAATACGCGATCGGCGCCCAGCAACTGCGCCGCGCGCATAGCCTGCTGGCGGCGCGTCCCGGGCGCCGCAAACTCCGCCGGTTCGCCATCGCACAGATCGACGATTAGGGCGCGCTTGCCCGACTGAGTCAGCTTCGCCAGGGTCCCGCCCATCTGCACTTCGGCATCGTCCGGATGCGCTGTAATCACCATCAAATCGTATGTCATGCTGCTCCGGGTGGCTCGCCAGCGAGTCGTTGCACCTGTTCAATTAGATGCGCTGCGCGCGCAGTCGTGACATGAAAAACAGCCCGTTGGTGATAGTATTCGGGTACTCAACTATTCCTGGAATCACATGACCTTTGCACAGATTTTCTTAATCGTCGTTGTCGCTATACCTATGATCGCCGTAGGCGCCAATCGTTTGCGCGTCGATATCGGGGCGCTGATCATCGCCGTGGCGCTGGGCATTGCCCAGTTTCTGGGCCTGGGGGTGCTGGGGCAGGCGAACCACCCCGCCGACGCAGTACAAGCCATCGCCGGGCTGGGCCAGCCTGTGGTCATCACCCTGTTCAGCCTGTTCATCATCACGCAGAGCCTGGACCGCACCGGCGTGACGCGCGTGATTGCGCGGCGGCTGCTGGCTATCGGGGGGAAGTCCGAAACCCGCCTGATCTTCCTGTTCACGGCGACAAGCGCGGTGTTGTCGCTGGTCATGAATAACCTGGCCGCAGGCGCGCTGCTGCTGCCCAGCGCCATGGACGCCTCGAAGCGCACGGGCATCAAGCCCAGCAAGCTGCTCATCCCGGTAGCCTACGGCAGCCTGCTGGGCGGTTCGGCCACATACTTCACCACAGCCAACATCATCGCCAGCAACCTGCTGCTGACGGCAACGCCGCCGCAGGCGCCGCTGCACATCCTGGACTTCACGCCGGTCGGCGGTCTGATTGCCATCGCGGGAATCATCTATATGGCGATACTTGGCAAACGCCTGCTGCCCAACCGCGAGCCATCCGCCGAACAGCAGGTCGTGCGCCACACCGAAAGCGAACTGGAAGATATGTACCAGTTAGGCGAGCGCCTGTGGGAAGTGCAAGTTCCGGCCGGCTCTCAAATGGCCGGGAAACAACTGGGGCATACGGAGATCGGCGGGCGTCTTGGACTGGCTGTCGCCGCCATCTGGCACGGTCGCCAGGCCATCTTCGCGCCGCCGCCCGGCCAGATCATCAATGCAGGCGACATCCTGCTCACCGTCGGCAGAGAGGAGCGCGTCACCCAGCTCACCGAGATGGGCACAAAGATCGGGCGCGACCAGCAGGGCGCTTACATCAGCAAACAGGGCGTTTCGCTGACCGAAGTCATCCTGGCGCCGCATTCGAAAGCCGAAGGGCAGACGTTGCGCGAACTGGATTTCAGGCGCAACTACGGCTTCACCGCCGTCGCGCTGCTGCGCGGCAGGCGCAGCTATCGCACCGATGTCGGCAGTTTGAAATTGAATCCCGGTGATTCCATTCTCATGGTCGGCTCGCGCGACCGCCTGAAGGGGCTGCGCAACAATCGTGACTTTGTCGTGCTGGAGCCGGACGAGAGCGACCAGCCGATGAGAAAGAACCACGCCCTGTTAGTGACAGCCATACTGGCCGCCGCAATCATCGCCTCTATCTTCGGGTTTCCCGTCTACCTGGCGACACTCGCGGCCGCTATCATCATCATCCTGAGCGGTGTAATCAGTATGGAAGACGCCTACCGCAACATGGAGTGGCGGGCCATATTCCTGATTGCGGGGATGTATACGGTGAGTATCGCGATGGTACAGACCGGGCTGGCCGTGATGATCGGACAGGAGGTCGTCAACCTGGTGCGGCCATTTGGCCCGGTGGGGCTGGCGGCCGGTTCGTACCTGCTGACAGCGGCGTTGACGCAACTGATGGGCGGCCAGGTCACGGCGCTGGTCACGGTGCCCATTGCCATCAGCGCGGCATTGAATATGCACACCAGTCCTCAGGCGATGGCCGTGGCATCGGCGATTGGCTGCTCGGCTTCGTTTCTGACGCCGATTGCGCACCCCGTAAACATTCTGATGATCGGGTCGGGCAATTACCGCTTTATCGATTTTTTCCGTGTGGGGTGGTTGCTGACCATTATCACTTTCGTCGTGCTGGTGTTCGGCATGATGATCTTCTGGCGTCTGTGAACCGGACAGGCGCAGCACCGGCGACTATGTCACCTTTCGCGCGTGGATGCATCTAAATCAACGTTCCTGCCGGTATATCACGCAACGATAGAGGTACATTGCATGCCCATATTTGAATACGACTGCCCCGATTGCGGCGAACCATTTGAAAAGCTGGTGCGCCTGCGCAATGGCGTTGCCGACAAGGTGGCCTGCCCTTCCTGCGGCAGCACGAAAGTCAAGCGTAAGTTATCAACTTTCGCCGCCAAGTCCAGCGGTAAGTCATCCGCGTTCAGCGTCTCCGACTCCAGCGCCAGCAGTTGTTCCACCGGAGGGTCCTGAGGAATCACCCGTCCGAGCCGATCGTGAATCGGCCTTATATTCCACCCCAGGATCACATTGTGGCCAGGAAGCCCCACACCTCCGGTCACAAGGGCCGCAAGGCGGCGGCGAAGTCTCCGCTCCGGGTATTCGTGGCGGGTGCAATACTGCTGGTCGTCGCCGTAAGTTTTTGACACACTTGCCCGGCGACTCCAAGTCGCGGGCAACCGATGCCAAGCCCGCTGAAGCGGGCAGGCAGCCGTCTTTAGACGGCTTGGCACTACATTGCGCGCGGTTTCAACCGCCGGGCAGGTTTCCGGCACACTTGCCCGGCGACTCTAAGCAGCATGTCGGTGGCCTGCTGAGCTGGCAGAGCAAAGGCGGCTGCCCGCTCGTATCCGGCCAGTAGTGTATCGAAGCGCTCTACGCGATTCGCGCACCGCCATGAAACCAGCAGCAGGGGTCGCCTGCAGGGCTTCCGGCATTTAGGGAAGCCCTGTTTTTACCCAGATTAATGATGCCCCGGTTATGGGGTTGGCTCCGCCGGGCGAGTGGATCGACCGGCCGTATCCGACCTGCTGCGCCTTGCCGCAGGGTATCCCAGTGCCAGGTCAATGATTCTGCTGTATCCCAGGCGCAGCCATTCCTCAATTTCGCGGACAACCCGGCGGCAGTCTGCCGCAGACCCCGGAGCCGGGTCCAGGACATTCGCGCGCACGCCGGCCATTTCGCTGAGCATATAGACGCGGTCAGCCGCGTCCGGGAACTCGATCTGCAGTGCTTCCTGCTGGCCCTGCTCCATCGTGAGAATCAGTTTGAAGGAATGCATCAGCTCAACGTTGACGCTGCGCGTGCGATGCGCGCTCAGATCCAGCCCATATTCCTGCGCGATTCTCTGTGCCTCGCCGGCGGCAGGCAAGCCTTCGGCAGCCCATGTCCCGGCTGACTCGATGCGCCACGTGGGGTAATACACGCTCTGCGTGATATTTCGCCGCAGAAAGGCGCAGGCCAGAGGCGAACGGAACAGATTCGCTGTACAGACAAAGAGGGTAGACGGCATCGATCAGATATCCGCTTTGCGCTTGGCCGTTCCGGCCGCTGCGGATTTCGTCCTGGCTTGCTCCGGCCGACGC
>JAKALH010000132.1 GCA_021813225.1 Chloroflexota bacterium | reverse complement strand
CAGGCTTCAACCAGCAGATTGACCGTGAATTCTTGCAGTAAATTCAGCGCCGTCGGGAAGTCACGGCCCCAGCCTGTATTCCGGTGGCCGGGAACCTGCCGGAAATTCGCCAGGGGATTGCCTGGCCCATACACATAGCCCGCTGCCGACCACAGGTTGTAGATGCGAATTTGCCCCGCGTTCAGGCGGCGATCAAAGGCCACCCGCCAGCCTTTCTCAATAGCCCCGGTGCGGCGGTAGGGCAGCCGCCCTTTGAATCGCCAGAAATAGAAGCGGCGGCTCTTGTCCGTCGCAAAGGCAAATGGCCGCGCGACTGGCCCCGGCGGGCGGCCTAACAGGTCTTGCGCCTGGCGCTGCACCTGCGGCTGCACGTCGCGCGCGATCTTGGTCGCCAGCAGCGCACGCGCTTTGAGCGTCGCGGCACGCTGGGCTTGAAAGACATCGCGGGGAATGGTCAGCCGGACGCTATACATCAGATCGCGCTCCCGCCGGTATACCGCCAGGCCAGCACCGACAGCCCGGCAATCGCCAGCACATAGACGACAGGCATCAGCGGCGTTTGCATCAGAATATACAAGGCTGCTGCCAGCCACACCGACAGGCATACCAGGCACGCCGTCAGGCCGCCGAGGGGTAGATGTACCCGCAGCCATTCAAAGACGTGCCAGGGGCCGTAGCTGGCGCTGATCGCGTGGCTTAGATAGAAGGTGGCAAGCGCCAGAATAATCAGGTCAAGCGGTAACACGTTCATCCTCCGCGATCAGGGGCAGCAGATCGTGAAACAGCTTGCGTGCCTGGGCTGCCGCACTGTAGTGTTCCCGGACAAAGGCCATCCCGGCCTGGGCAATAGCCCGCCGCGCTTCCGCCTTATCGGGTTGCAGCCATTCAACAATTTTGGCTTTCAAGTCAGCCAGGTCTTGCCATTCGACAAAGTGCTGGCCGGGGGTTAGCCCGGTAAACTGTTGCAGGCCCTCGCTGTGCTGCTGCAAGAGAAAGCCGCCGTTGCCGAGACACTGGAACAGACGGTTGCTGACAAAGGCGAGGGTGTTGGGGAAGGTATCGCCAACAGAGATCGTGGCGTTACGATACAGCGCCGCTTGTAGACTGAACGAGTAATGCGTATTGCCGTTCGCGCCGTGACAGTTGCCATAAAGACCCAGATTCAGGGATGGGCGGATCGTGCGCAGCGTTTTCACCAGCGCATCCCGTTCTTTGGAGTAGCAGTTGCCCTGGAACAGGACATCATGGGCGGGTGCAGCGGGTAATGGTTCAAGCGCAGGCTTAAAGTAAATCTGCCAGTAGGCCGCGCGGATCCCCTGCGCCGCATAAACCGGCAGCACCTTCGCGTTGATGGTCGTTTGCAAATCGACGTAGCGCAGCAATTCCAGCACCGCAGGCGCGGTCAGCCCGTATTCGTGGGCATCGCCGTTCCAGTTCACGATGATCATGCCCGGCGCGGCGTTGCGGGCGCTGGCAAGCTGGTAAGGTGTAATGCGGCCCGGCCCCTGAATCTGGGTGATCAGCAAGTCCGGCTGCCAGGCGCGGCATAAGGCGATCAGGTCAAACCCCGGCGTATTGAGATAATCAACTTCGATTGCCAGCCCGTAGGCCGTGAGCGCCTCGGTCAGCCCGGCTTCATGGTTCATGATGCCGGGGTAGCCTGCCTCGTAGACCGGCAGGTGGAGGATGCGCAGCCGATCCCGCTCCGGCGCAGCCGCCAGTTGGGCAGGCAAATGCACCGTCGGGAAGCGAGCATAGTAGTGGGCGCTGTCGCCGGGGCCGCCGCGCGCATTGTGATCGCGCAGCGCGTCGCGCTCAATGTGATCTTCCACCACCGCCTGCGGCACGGCGTCAACCGTGTACCCGGATTCCCAGATGGCTGCGCCGAGGAAGCTATCGCCACCGTAGGTGCGCGCCTGGCTCATGACCGGATCACGCCAGCCCCACCACCCCACCTGATCGCCCAGCCATTTGCGTACCAACCCAACCTGCGGGTAGACAACCATGACCTTCTCACCGGCGGGAGTTGTCGCGCCAATCCCCTCGACGCGGTACTGTGTGCCATCGCCCGATACGAGCGACGTCCGGTTGTCGGCAAAGGCCACCGCGCCGCAGGTCGGCGTGCGCTCCAGGTGGGCCAGCGCCGCCAGCAGGCTATACGGCTTCAGGCTCACGTCATCATTGCCGAGCAGAATATACTCGGCGTCGGTACGGCTTGCCCCTTCGCTGAAGGCCTGGATCGCGCCGCGCAGTTCGCCGTGTTCGATCAGCGTTATATCGCGCTGCGTTCTGCACCATTCAAGCGTCTGGTCGGTTGATCCGCCATCGACAACCGTGATGGTATACGATAGGCCGCGCGGAATCTCCCGGCGCACACTTTCCACGAAGCGCACCAGGGAGGCGATACGGTTCCACGTGCCGGTGACAATGCCGATGGTTACGGTCATTCGGCCCACCCCATAGCGCGATAGATTTCGACGTGATCCAGCACATACTGCGGCAAACGTGGCGACAGCGGCGCGTGGTCGATGACAAAGTTGGGCCGATTAAACAGGTCTTGCCCGGCCTCGACTTTAGCGGCGATCCAGGCCGGATCGCGCGGCATATCCCGAATAATGGGGTCATGCGCGTGCATAAATGCCGCTTGTTTATCCAAGATTGCCTGCGTGCCATTAAACCAACTGAAGTGCCAGCCTGCGTCTTCGTAGGTCACAGCAGGGCCATAGGCGCAAGTGCGGATCAGGTTGGGGTCGCGCTCCTCCCACCAGCGAGAGGCGCCAATGGCCCACCCCTGTTGCACTGGATGGTTGAAGTTGTAGTAGTACATCGCCAGTTCAAACTTGACGCTGCTCACATGCGTTCCGCGTAACCGTAGGTCAGCGACCACCTGCGGTGCAGCGATCTCGTCGCAGTCGCCCACGATCACCCAGTCAGAGGGACGCGCTTCGGTCAGCCCGTCGGCAATCCGCGCCCGGTGATAGCGCTCGCGTTCCCAGCTATTGCGGCCCGGCCCGGTCAGGTCGTCCACCTGCACATAGATGATCTTGTGCAGCCAGCGATCAAAGCGATCCTGATGATCGGCGAAGTTGTACGGCTTCGGCTGCCCGCTGTGTGTTTCCGCCGCTTCGCACACGACGAAGTAATCGACCACCGGATCGAGGATGTTCATCCGCAGTTCCAGCATGTCAACCTCGTTATAGAACAGGCAGCAGTCGTAGGTTTTAGCCACGCTTGCCCGCCTTGCGCGGCGCGCGCGCCGGGCTTGCCACCGGGACAACCGGCTCACGCTGATAATCCGCGTTAAACCAGTAGGCCAGTCCGGCAATGCTGCCGTCGGTCAGGACGGTACGATCCGTCCCCAGGGCCTCCTTGAACGCGGGCAGCACCTGAAAGGCCTCGCCGTAGGTCAGGTGCGTCAGCGCGTCATGGCTGAGGATGACCTGCGGATTCAACGTCTTCAACCGGAGCAGCATGCGTTTGGTGAAGTCAAAACCATGCTCGCCGTCCTCAAAGACGAAATCGGCCCATTCCGGCAGGGGCGCGGCCAGCGCATCGCCGGTCACGAATGTCCACCGCTGTCTGAGCGCCGCAGGCACGCTAACGCCAGCCTGGGGATCGAGATCGACGCTGTACAGCGTGCCGCTGCCGTTGGCTTCGAGCGCGGTCAGGATATGCGTGGTTGTCCCGCCGGATGCGACGCCGATCTCCACCACCTGCCGGGGCTTAAGCGCCCGCACCAGGGCGTAGATCATCTCGCCCTCGGCAGCGAAGACACTCATGCCAGGCCATGCGCCGGTATCGCGCCCACCCACGTGATTTTCATTGGCGTAGGCGATCAGCGCAGCGGCGTCCAACTTGCCATCGGCAGCAATTTGCCGCAGGGCGTCATCACGATTCATGATTCAAAGCCTCCATGACACAGGTGCGGAATGTCCGCTCAACACACAAATACTGGTGCAGCTTGTCGCCGCTGGCGGTTAGCGTCTTGCGTTTCAGGACCGTCGTAACCAACGCCGGAATGCCGTCGTAATCGGCCTGCTCAATGTAGTCCGTCAGATCGCCGATGCCGGGCGTGGTCTCGCTGACAACGGGCATATGATAGGCCGCTGCCAGGGCGAGGCGCTGCGGCGCGACGAATGGGGCGTTGTCGTGCTGGTGGACGTGCAGCATCAGGCGAGTGAGCCGGAGCATATAATCCCGGTCTTCCGGGCGCGGATAATCCACCGGCCAGCGCAGACTTGCCAATTGCTCCTTGATAGCCTGACGGCGGGCTACCATGTAGCCGAGCATCGTCACATCATAAGCCGGGTCGATGTTCAATGTGCCACCCAGATCGGCGTGGCTGCCCATCAGGACGTACTTCGCGCCGTGCGCCTCGGCCCATGCCTTATCGCTGGCCCACACCTCGCCGGTGAAGCCATCGTAATTGTGGGTGTAGTCGCCCGCATATTCCAATTGCCAGGCAATCACCCGCGCCTTGATGCCGTCCAGAGCGGGCAGTGATTCCGGCGACACGACGATCAGCGGGCGGCGGCTGAACGCATCGATCTTCGTCGCGCTGTCAAACCCGGCGAGCTGCACCAGCCGCTTGATGTCACTGTAGCTGGGGTAATCCTTCACCGGGAAGATGAAGATCGGCTCATCTAATTTCTGACCCAGGCGCATGACCCGGCTGACGTTGGGCCGCGCTTGCACCGGCGGCGGCGGCGGCTCGTCTTTGGGCGGCGCATAGTCCGGGACGGCGGCTCGCTTGACGGTTGCCAGGCTGGCCTGCGCGATCTGGGCCAGATTCAGGCCGCGCGATACGGGCGCAGCCACCGGCTGAGGCTGCTCGACCACCTTCCACAGCATCGGAGATTGCGTCACATCGCGGGGATCCACCCAGGCCGTGCGCGGGAAGCTGATGCGCGGATACATCCGGCGCGTCACGCGGCCCACCTCGCTCCGGTTGCCCCGCCACAACGCCATTGCCAGTACGTCGCCGTCCTGCTTTTGTCCGACAGGCAGCGCCGCCACCTGCGCATCACCACAGCAGCCCATACGCCCTCCGTAACGCTGCATAACCGCGATCTTGATCCGTTCATGATCCGGGTGCTGCAAAAACGCCAGCGCCCGCCCACCGTTGGCCGCATAGTGAAACAGCGGCCTTGCCAGATGATGCCCACACCGCTGCGTGGCACATAGGCGCAGATAAAAGTCCGTGTCCTCAAAACCGGGCAGGTTTTCGTCAAAGCCCCCGACAGCCTGTGCCCACGCCGTCGGGATCAGTGTCGTCAACACGTGCCATGTCCCGTTGCAGTACGGTTTCCGGTCTGGCACACTCAGCGGATAGCCATCCGGCCCGTTGAGGCACGGCGTCTGCACGATTTCACCGCGATTGTCGTACCAGTCGGTAAAGATGTAATGATCGCCGCCAATGCGCCGGTACTCTGCCAGAGTCTCTGCCGCGAAGGTCGGCTCGATCCAATCATCGGCGTCCAGGAAGCTCACGAATTCCGTCTGAATCTCCCGCAGCATTCGGTTGCGCAACACGCCCGGCCCCTGCCGTTCGGTGTCCACCAGCGCCGCCACATCACACTTGACCGTTTGCGCGGCGACGCTGTCGAGCGCCCGCTGCGCCAAATGCTCGTGTGCTGGGCCTATCGGAATGATGAAGGTCAGATCAGTCATCCCGCATAGCCTCGTTATCGATGTGGTAGCTGATCAGGATCACCAGCACTGCTCCAAAGAATATGCCTGCGACAAACATGAAAACAGGAAACCACACCTTGCAAGCCCTCCTTGCAATACCCTCAAAAACTGGTGATCACGCGAGGGCGGCGTTTGTCGGGGCGGCCCGTCAGCCACCCCCCAGATCACCAGTATGATCACGAGCTTAGATGGCGCGCGGTGTGTAGTAGCTAACGCCACCGTCGACATACAGCGACTGACCGGGAATAGCATTCCGGGTGTTCGCCAGATAGGTGAAGTTGATGTTGTCGATCCGGCCTGCCAGGAACGGCGTTTCCAGGATCAACCGCATCTGACCCGCGAACTGGAACAGGTCGCACATCCCGGTGGACTGGTAACCCATCAGCAGCAGCCCGTTGTTGATGACGCGCCGCTTGTCGGGGTTGATGATTCCGTTCCATTCGGTGATGTACTGGTTGCCCATGTTGAAGTAGTCAAACCGCAGCAGGGGGAACCCGTTCCAGGAGATCGGCACCAGCATAATATCCGTCTGGTAGACATTGCTGCCCTGCCCCTCGAAGGGCAAGCCGTCGCTGAACACGACAGGCACGGGGATGCCTTCGACCAGCAGGTACTGGCCTTGCAGCATTTCGAGACGGAACTTGTTCGCCTCGTCTGCGATCTGGATGACCGGGCTGCCTGCCGCCATCGTCGCGGCCTGGAAGCGGCTGGTCGCATAGGTATTGGCGTAGTAGTCCGTCAGAACGCGGAACACCTCTTTACGCATCAGGAACGCGATTTCCAGGCCATCGCCCATGCCGACCTGATCGGCGCGATCCTGCGTTGCATACCACAGGTCGCCAATTGCCGTCGTGATGGTACGCCCATCGCCGCCGCCAATCGTGCCGCCGATGGTTGCGCCGCCGAAGTCGATCACCTGGCTATCAGCAGCCGGGCAGGTCACGCCGGAACTGTCGGTATAGCCGGTCTTGATCTGCGCATCCAGCCCCTTGAATTCCTTGATGAAACCGCGCTCGGTCACGGTGTTGGCTTTGGTCGGATCGCCGGTGATAAATACCTTTTCCAGCGCCCGTTCGAGGAAGATGCCCTGCCCATACAGTTCGTACTGGAGCTGGGAGCGGGTGTCGGTCAGGCGGTACATGATGTCGGGGATCAGCGGGTTGTCCGTCGGCGCGCTGTTCAGGATGCGGCCCGGCACTTCGGCGCGGTTGCGCAGAAAGCCGATGTCCGGCACGCTGTTGAGCTGCGTCTGGCTGAACCACTTGCCAAACACCATCTGCTGCTCGCAGGTCTTCAGGTTGCCCGGCTGCGGCGCATCGCCGCAGAACGACGTTGGATTCGTGCCGCTGCCATCCGTCGCGCCGGTGACAATCGCGTAAATCTCGTTATAGATTTCGCTCGGCTTGGGGGTCAGGAGTTTTGCCAGCGTGCGCACACGCGGCATGGCGGAGAAACGGTCAGGCCGCACACCGGGCGCGCTGAACGCGCCGCCCAGCGCCGGGTTGCCTTGCAGCGGGCCTTGCAGCGCGCCGGGGTTCGCCGTTGTGCTGGCTGGATCGTTCTTAAAGCGGGTGTCCCACGCTTTCTCCATCACGCGATCCAGAATCGCTTCGAGTTCTTTGGTCTGGAGTTCCATGAATTACTTACCCCCTGCGCCGTTATCAGCGCTCTTGATTTTGATCCCGGAGCCAGGGAACAGTTCTTCAAAGCGCTCGGCCTGTTCCTTCGCCTTCTCGGTC
>JAKALH010000131.1 GCA_021813225.1 Chloroflexota bacterium | reverse complement strand
AGGCGCTTCCAGTTGTCGATCAGGTAGGCGGTCGCATCGCACACCTCGGACAGGTTGTGCGGCGGGATGCTGGTCGCCATGCCGACGGCGATGCCGGTCGCGCCGTTGATCAGCAGGTTGGGCAGCGCAGCCGGCAGCACCGTCGGCTCCTGCAGCGTGCCGTCGAAGTTGTCCTGAAAATCAACCGTATCCTTTTCCAGGTCGGTCAGCATATCCATGGACGGGCGGCTGAGCCGCGCTTCGGTGTAGCGCATGGCGGCGGGCGGGTCGCCGTCGACGCTGCCGAAGTTGCCCTGTCCATCCACCAGCAGATAGCGCAGCGAGAAGTCCTGCGCCATGCGCGCCATGGCATCGTACACGGCCATATCGCCGTGCGGGTGATATTTGCCGAGCACGTCGCCGACGATGCGGGCGCTCTTGCGGTAGGGAGTGTCGGCGCGCAGGCCGGTATCGTACATGACATACAGGATGCGGCGCTGCACGGGCTTCAGGCCGTCGCGGGCGTCGGGCAGCGCGCGCGAAACGATGACGCTCATCGAGTAGGACAGATAAGCGTCCTTCATCTGCTCGTTGATATCGACGCGGCGGATGCGCCCGTACTTGCTGTCTTCCAGCTCCAGCTCGGCCTGCGCCGGCTCGCCGCGGCCGTTACGGCCTGTGGTTTCCCTGCTCTTTTTCGGCTGTTTTGGCATTTGCACACCTGTTCTACTTTTCCACGCTGATTATACAGACTCCGCCGGCCGCAACCAGTGTTTTCCGCGCAGCGACATCGGCGCCGTCTGTGACACAATAATGGAAACGACATGGATCGCAGGAGGAAGGATGAAGGATGAAGATCGAGCATTTCGCCCTCATTGTGAAAGACCCGCCGGCCGTCGCCAGGTGGTACAAGGAAAACCTGGGCCTGCGCGTCGTGCGCGCCGGCGGCCCGCCCACGTTCACCACATTCATCACCGATGAGTGCAATCAGGTGATGGTGGAAATCTACTATAACCAGAGCGTGGCCGTGCCGGACTATGCCTCGATGGATCCGCTGGTCGTGCACATGGCTTTCGTCGCCAGCGGCGACATGCGCGAGCAGGTCGCACGCCTGCTGGCGGCCGGCGCCACACTATACAGCGATATCGGCACCACACCGGCGGGGGACCAGTTAGCCATGCTGCGCGACCCGTGGGGATTCTCCATCCAGCTAGCGCACCGCCAGAAGCCGATGCTCTCATGAGAATCCTGGCAGAACTGCGCAAACTCAGTACAATCTATTTCTGAGCTACACCCAATCGAGAAGGATGACACATTCGGATGGCGATAACGAAGACGACCACCCTGGCGCGCACATTCGATCCTCTCAAAGTGGCACGTTACGAGAGGGACAGCTGGGTCGCCTACTACCGCAAGCGCTGGTTGACGCTGCTGCGCGTGTTCGTGGGGTTGCTGCACTATGCGTTCGGGCTGCCGTTCCTGCAGACGCTGCACGTGGCCTACCTGGCCACGCGCGCGCTGATTGCCTTTGCGCCAAAGGAGAATGACATCACGCTGGCCGAAACCTACATGGGGCGCTTTTTTGAGTTCCTCAAGCAGATTTTCAACCGCGACTACGACGCCGCTGTCGTCGCGCGGCTGGAAGTGAACTGGTGGGTGGTGCACCGCCGGTTCGCCGGGCAGAGCGATACCAGCGAACTGGTGAGAGCGTTGATGATGGCCTACGCCGCCGAGTATGGCGTCGAACCGGCGGCCGTGCGCGAAGCCGCCTATTACCGCGCCCAGGCGATGCTGCACTCCGACCGCTGGGTAGACGAAGGTTGCGATATCACCAGCCCGCTGCTGGCGCAGGAGGAAGAGGAACTGCACCGTTCTTACACCGCCCTGCACGCCGCAATCCAATCGCACTCCACCTGAGCCGCCCGGCACGCGGGCCGGTCAGGATAGAATGCGGGCAAGGCGAGGAACCGCGCTGCGGTCATCCGGCGACCCTGAAAGCCTGCAGGCAGGGAGGGAAACGCAACTGGTCGACGCGCTGATGCAGGCTTACGCCGCCGAGTACAGCATCGACCCCGCCACCGTGCGCGCGGCTGCGGAGTACTGCGCGCGGGCGATGGTGACATCCGACCGCTGGGTGAAGGACGGCTGCGACGGCAGCAGCCCGGCGCTGGCGCAGGAAGAGGAAGACCTGCGCCGATCGTATATCGCCCTGCGCGCCGCCGTCGGCCCGGTGTCGAAGTCGTGATATTTCTCGCTTTCCGCGCATTCTTCGCCTTCCTGTTTCAGCGCCGTACACTCGGTTAAAATTCAGTCACCGGGCGATTGCATCGCAACGACACGCGAGCGGAGCGAAGCGGCTCCACTTACCGGTGCGCGAAGGAGACATGCCATGAGTGACTCGAACCCGATGGAACAGGGCGGCAGCGGCCCGCAGGTCAACTGGGACGCGGCGGCACGCGAAATGAACACGACCCCAACGCTCCAGGTGGTGGTGAACCCGAAGCTGCGGCGCGGCTCGCCCATACACGATCGTGCTTTTGAGGAATTGCGCAGACTCAGCGCGGACTATGTTCGCTTCGTCCCGTGGTTCCCCTACCCGCGCGACGCAATCGCTGAACTGTATCCGCCCGCCGACGGCAAAACATATTGGGACTTTGCCAGCATCGACCCGTTCGTCGTCGACTTCCTCGAGGCGACGAAAGGACACCCGGTCATGTTGAACTTCAGCACGATCCCGCCCTGGATGTTCAAAGCCGAGCGACTGGTTCCCTACCCGCAGAATCCCGATGAGCCGATCTGGAACTACCAGTTGGGCACCGAGTTGCGCGATCCAACGCTGAAGGAGCTGGGCGACTACTTTGCGCGGCTGGTGTCGTGGTACACCAGAGGCGGCTTTGAAGACGAATACGGGCAGTACCACGCGTCGGGCCATCATTACCGCATCGACTACTGGGAAGTGCTGAACGAGCCGGACTTCGAGCATGGCACCACGCCAGCGCAGTATGCGGAGCGCTACGACGCCATCGTTTCCGCTATTCGCCGCGTAGCGCCTGACATGAAATTCGTAGGGCTGAGCCTGGCCATGCCGGGGCGGTCGCCGCAGTTCTTCGAGTACTTCCTCGACCCGCGAAACCACAAACCGGGCATCCCGCTGGACCTGATCAGCTATCACTTCTACGCCACCGCAGCGCCCGACGAGACCCTGGACATCGAGCAGCACACTTATTTTGCGCAGGCCGATGGTTTCCTGAACACGGTGCGATACATCGAGTCCATCCGCCGGCGCCTGGCGCCGAACACCAGAACCACCATCAACGAAATCGGCGCCATCCGGGCCGACGACATGCTGCAGTTCATCCCGGGGCATGTCGCCGCCGAGATACCGCCTGCCTACTGGAACCTGGCCGGCGCTACCTATGCCTACCTGTTTGCGCATTTCGCGGCAATGGGTATCGATATCGCGGGCGAAAGCCAACTGGTCGGCTACCCGTCTCAGTTCCCCAGCGTCACGATGGTGGACTGGAACACCGGCGCCCCGAACGCGCGCTACCGCGCGCTGGAACTGCTCATCAAGCATTTCAAACCCGGCGATCAGGTAGTGAGTACGGGCATGGGCCTGTTCCCGCCGTCGTACTCTTACGCCCAGGCATTCCGCACCAGGGACGGGAAGCGCAAGCTGCTGCTGGTGAGCAAGCGCATGGAGGACCGCAACATGACGCTCAGCGGATTCGCTGGAGCGACGGTTGAAGTCGTCGACCAGAAGACTGCCGGCGCTGCGGCGCGGGTCGAGCAACTCAGCGGCGACAAGTACAACCTGCCGGGCTTCGCAGTGGCAGTGTTGACGCTGCCCTGATCTGCTGCGCATGCCCTGAATGGATAGAAACAGCGTTACAGTTAAGGTCTATACGGTTTTTATTGTTTTCAGCTTTAGCGGAGGAAGATGGTCATGGGAAACGCTGATGCCGCCATAAAGGCAAACGGCCATGTGAAAGCCGGAGAGATCGACGCCGCGCACCGTATCGAGGTGCCGCAGGTCGTCAGTGAAGCGCAGGTCAGGTTCTTCGTCGAGCAGGGCTATCTGATCGCAGAGAACCTGGTCAGCCCGGCTGAGCTGGAAGAACTCAAAGCCGACACAAACTTCATCGCGCGCGGCGGCTACCCCAACAAGAGCCTGAAGCCGCTGCCGGCGGACACGAGCGACGCCGAGGTGCTGCATAACATCCTGTGCATCCACCAGCCGCACTACATCAGCCCGGTGATGAAGAAGTACGTGCAGCACGCGGGAATCTGCGGCGTGCTCAGCCAGGTCACCGCCGCGCACCTGCCCTACTGGGACGGCAGCGTCAAGTGCATGCAGTCCATGCTGTTCGTCAAGCCGCCGGAATTCCAGGGCCAGGCGTGGCATCAGGATGAAATCTACATCCCTACGCGCGACCGATCGTTGATCGGGGCGTGGATTGCCATCGACGACGCCACAGTAGAGAATGGCTGCCTGTATATCATCCCGGCGTCGCACCGCCAGGGTTACCTGTATCCGCAGCGCCCGCACAACAACCCGGACGAGTTCGACTTCGCGCCGGAAAGCTACGGCTTCGACGAGTCGCAGGAAGTTCCGGTTGAAGTCAAGGCGGGGACGGTGGTGTTTTTCAACGGCTATCTGCTGCACCGCTCGCGCAAAAACCGCAGCAAGGGGTACCGGCGCGTGCTGGTGAACCACTACATGAACGCCTGGTCGTTGCTGCCGTGGAGCCTGAAAGAAGGGGAGCACGTGGCGATGGCCGACCGGCGCAAGATCGTGCCGGTGGTCGGCGTCGACCCGTACGCGTGGAAAGGCTTTGAGCCAACCGGGCAGGATGTGTGGCTGCGCACCTGCAAGGCCAATACACCCGAACGCGACGAGCACGCGCCGCTGTAAGGCCATGCTCATAATAACAGATAGAATACGCCCCATCATGGGTACAGCATTCAACAGGAAACTCGGCAGGTCGGACATCGAGGTCAGCGCGATGGGTCTGGGCTGCTGGGCCATCGGCGGCCCGTTCTGGCGCGGCAGCGACGCCGTCGGCTGGGGCGATGTGGACGACAACGAGTCCATCGCCGCCATCCATCGCGCGCTCGATCTCGGCATCACCTTCTTCGACACATCGAACGTGTACGGCACTGGTCACAGCGAGCGGGTGCTGGGACAGGCGCTCGGCGCACGCCGCGCCGGCGTGGTGATCGCCACGAAGTTCGGCAACGTATTCGACGAGACCACGCGGCATATCACCGGCGCAGACGCAACGCCGGCCGGCATCCGCGCAGCCTGCGAGGCGTCGCTGCGCCGCCTGAACACCGACTACATCGACCTGTACCAGTTCCATCTGGGTGGTTACGATCTGGAAGGCGCCGTCGAAGTGCGCGAGACGCTGGAACGACTGGTGCTGGCGGGGAAAATCCGCTGGTATGGCTGGAGCACCGATTCGTTGGAGCGCGCCCGGCTGTTCGCGGCCGGCCCGCACTGCACCGCCGTGCAGCACCAGATGAACGTACTGGAAGACAACCCGGCTATGGTCGTGCTGTGCGAGGAACTGAACCTGGTCAGCATCAACCGCGGGCCGCTGGCGATGGGCCTGCTGACGGGCAAGTACACACCCGAAACCACGCTGGCCGATAACGACGTGCGTGGCGCGAACAGTCCATCCTGGATGCAATACTTCCAGGGCGGCCGGCCCAGCGCCGTGTGGTTGAGAAAAATCGATGGCATCCGCGATATTCTGACCGGCGGCGGGCGCACATTAGGTCAGGGCGCGCTGGCGTGGCTGTGGGCGCGCAGCGGGAAGACCGTTCCCATCCCCGGGTTCAGAACCGTGAAGCAGGTGGAGGAAGACGCCGGCGCCATGGCGTTCGGGCCGCTGAAACCGGAGGCGCTGCGCGAGATCGATCAGATCCTGGGTCGCTGATCAGCCCGGGAAAAGCTGCTCGACCAGTTCGGGCGCATACTCGCGCACGATGTCTCCATCGATGCCGTTCCGGCGGATGATGTCGCGATACAGCAGCGCGCTGCGGCGCGGCGTGCGGATGCCGGTGCTCGCGTCGAACGCATACAACCCGAACTTCATGCGCCAGCCTTCGCCCCACTCGAAGTTATCGGTCAGCGTCCAGTGGTAGTAGCCCTGGATTAACTGGAACTGCACAGCCGACCACAGCGCGCGTAACTGGCGCAGGATGAAACCGGGGCGCAGGCGGTCATCGGCATCCGGCAGGCCGCTCTCGGTGATGTACACCGGCAATCTGCCGGCAGCCAGCAGTTTCAGCAACGGCAGGATACCTTCCGGGTGGATGTCGCCGTAGCCGAAATCGCTCAGTGGGACATCGGGCATATTGACCAGGCGGGCGAACAGCGTGGCAGGGCTGGCCCTGTCAAACGCGACGCCCTGTCGGCTGTAGTAGTTCACCCCCACCCAGTCCAGTGTGCCGCGCAGCGGGCGCGGGCTGGGCGGCCGGCCGCGCCACATCGCCAGGCTCCAGCGCCCGTGCAGCAGCGCATTCAGAATATCGCGGTTGAACGCGCCGTCCAGCAGGCAGGCGACCGTGCGGTCAGCCAGGCTGGACGGGTGCAGAGGCTGGAACAGGCGCATGTGGTGCGCCAGGCCGACGCGCGCCAGCGACTGCCGTTCGTGCAGTGCGCGATAGGCCGCGGCGTGCCCCAGCAGCATATTGCACATGACGGCCATGGCCTTATCCAGTCGATTAGTCAGCCCCGGCGGCATGCGGTGGTCGGACAGGTAGCCCAGCGATGCGTAGATGTTCGGCTCGTTGACGGTGCACCACAGGTCGCACAGGTCGCCCATGTCCTTAACCACGCGGGCGGCGTAACGGGCGAACAACGGCACGACGACATCGGTATGCTCCCACCCGCCGCGCTCTTCCAGCCACTGGGGATTGGTGAAATGGTGCAGCGTCACCATCGGCTCAATGCCGCGCCGGCGCAGGCTCAGCAGCATGGCGCGGTAGCGGCCGACAGCGGCGCTGTCGAAGCGCCCTTCGCGCGGTTCGATGCGGCTCCACTCAATCGACAGGCGATGGGCATTACAGCCCATTTCCACCATACGGTCGAAATCCGGTTCCGCATCCTGCCACCAGCCGCACGCATCGCCGGAGCGGTCACCATTCTGGATATGGCCCGGCGCCTGCTCCCAGGCCCACCATTGATTGTTAGTGTTCTGGCCTTCCACCTGATGCGCAGCGGTGGCCGTGCCCCACTTGAAATCGGCGGGGAAATAGAAGGTTGCGTCGGCCATGATTGAGAATTGGGGATTGGAGAATGGCGGTTGTTGCGTTGAAATGCGCGCCGGCTGATCGCCAATGTCGCTCGCCGGCGCCACCGCGATTCACACGTTCAATCTCAAATCGTCAAGCTCCAATCTCTGTCTCTCATGCCGTCAGGCCGGAGGTCTTGCGGATGCGGCGC
>JAKALH010000130.1 GCA_021813225.1 Chloroflexota bacterium | reverse complement strand
TACCGCGGATCGCGTCAATGCTGATGGCGATGAAACGACGGTTGAGTTCTGGAACCTCGTCTTCATGCAGTACGACCGCGACCCGAGCGGGAAACTGACACCCCTGCCTCGCCCCAGCATCGATACCGGCATGGGTTTCGAGCGCATGTGCCGCATCATACAGGGCGTGCCAAGCAACTATGAGACCGACCTGTTTGTGCCCATATTCGACCGCATCCAGCGACTCGCAGGGCAAGGTGACGAATACCGGCAGCGGGAGTATATCGCATACCGTGTGATCGCCGACCATGTTCGCGCGGCTTCATTTCTCATCGGCGACGGCGTACTGCCCGGCAACGAGGGTCGGAACTACGTTCTGCGCATGATCCTGCGCCGTGCGGCACGCTTCGGGCGCAAACTTGGGTTTGCCGATCCGTTTCTATACCGGGTTTCAGAATCCGTGATCGAGAAGATGGGCGAGCATTATCATGAACTGGTAGACCGGCGTACACATATCCTCAACACCATATATCAGGAAGAACAGCGCTTTGCGCACACGCTCGATATCGGTTTGCAACACCTGGACGACATAATCGACGGCCTGGATAAGTCACAGCAACATCCGGTCATACCGGGTGATATTGCCTTCAAGTTGTATGACACCTATGGCTTACCGATCGAGATCACACGGGACGAAGCCAGGGAACGCGGTTCCGGCGTCGATGAAGCGGGATTCGCAGCAGCACGTGAAGCCGCGCGCGAACGCAATCGAGGCGGCGACCAGTTTACCGCCGACTACGACATCCGTCGCACTTATGGAGAAGCACTGGAGACACTCAAGACAAACGGTACGCTCCCGAAAGCAGGCGTTCACTATGACCCGTATGGACCTCTGAGGGTTGCGACCACGGTTGCCGCTATTTTGCGTGACGGTGAGATGACCGAGCACGCCGTAGCTGGTGAACGAATCGAAATCGTGCTGGCGCAGACGCCGTTCTATGTCGAAAGCGGCGGCCAGGTGAGCGACACCGGCATCATCGCAGCCCTGGAAACCGGCGGAGAGCAGGCTGCCTGGTGCGCAGTCGTGACCGACACACGCCGCCCGGCGCCGGGGTTGATCGTGCATGTGTGCGATGTCACAGACGGGCAGCCCCGCATCGGCGATGCCTGCTCGGCGCAGGTTGACGAGGCGCGGCGCCTGGACATCATGCGCAATCATACGGCCACGCACCTGTTGCAGAAATCATTGCGTACAGTCGTTGGCGAGCATGTAGGGCAACAGGGTTCGCTCGTTGCGCCCGATCGCCTGCGCTTCGACTATTCGCACGGCGCGCCATTGACGGCTGAACAGCTTGAGCGGGTCTCCGGTATGCTCAATGATGCGATTCTAGCCAACTACCCGGTGACGGCAACACAGGAATCTTACAAAGATGCCATCAAGGCGGGTGCCATGGCATTTTTCAGCGAGAAATATGGCGGTGTTGTCAGGGTTTTACGGATCGGCGATCCAGACACAAAGCCTTTCAGCATGGAACTGTGCGGCGGGACGCATGTTCACCGGACAGGCGATATCGGCAGTGCAATCATCGTCAGCGAGACAGCCGTTGCAGCGGGTATCCGACGCATCGAAGCTGTGACCGGCCACGGCGCTCTCAGATACACCCGCAACCTTTCCCAGCAATTGAACGCGGCTGCGCAATCGCTGAACACCAGTCCTGAACAGATTGCTGAGCAGGCAACCAAAGTGCTGGCAGCACTGTCGGACTCACAAAAGGCGCTGGAAAAGGCTCAAACGGAACTCGCCCGGGCCCGGTTCGAGGATATGCTGGCGTCCACCCGACAGGTCAAAGGCAATCGTGTTCTCGTGGCGCAGACTGCCGTGGAAAGTATCGATATGCTGCGTCAAATGACCGACTGGTTCCGTGAACGGAACAGCAGTGGCGTTGTCGTACTCGGCGCGGTCATCGCGGATAAACCTGCCATCGTCGTAGCTGTGTCGAAAGACTTGAACGGCAAAGGTTTGGATGCCGGTAAACTGGCACGTGAAGTTGCCAGGCTGGTCGATGGCAGCGGCGGCGGCAGACCTAATCTGGCGCAGGCAGGCGGGAAGGACGCATCGCGGCTGCCCGCCGCCCTGATACACGCAACCGAACTGATTGAATCGCAACTGAACGCATGAAGATGCGCACAGCACAGCCTGTACAATGCAGAGTAGTATTCGCGCATAATGTTCGGGAAAATAATCCATATTGCGCCTGAAGATGATCTGGCGGGCATCCGCGACAGGGTCGAATGGGCACAGGCTGATCGCGTCGCGCTCGTGCTCCCTGACGCATCCTCACATCAGTCGTTGCGCGAGTTGGATTTTGCGCTCATCTGGCGCGCCAGCCAACAGCTTGGCTGCGAAGTCGCTATCGTAAGCAGGAACAGCAACATCCGCAAGGTCGCACATGGGAGCGGGCTGATTACGTTCAGGTCCATCAACCAGGCCGAGCGCTACAGGTGGATCGCGAACGACGATGTAGACCCGCTCGAAAGGCGCACCCCGCCGCGCCGATTCAGCCCAAATTCGCTACGACGTTTCTTTCCCAGACGGAACTGGCTGGTGATCGGCCTGAAGTTTCTGGTGGCGCTTGCTACGATTGCAATCGTCAGCGCAGCGGCGCTGGTTGTCGTGCCCAGCGCACAGGTGACGTTGACAGCTTCGAGCCAGGATATCAGCATGATTATCCCCGTCACACTGGATACGCAGACTAACCGCGTTGATGTGAGTCACCTCATTGTGCCGGCACAGCGTGTCGACGTCGTCGTGGAGGGGGTTGTATCGGTTCCAACCAGCGGAGCAAAGGATATTCCGCAGGGTAAAGCCGCGGGGAGCGTCCTGTTCTTCAACACGCTCGCAACGCCATACAAGGTGCCGAAAAACACGGTTGTACGCACTTCATCAGCCAGTGTAGCTATCCGTTTCGTCACCCTGAACGACGTGGAGGTCCCGCCGGCCGGTCGCGCTGAAGTTGCCATCCAGGCCATCGATGAAGGTCCTGGCGGCAATGTACCTGCCAATCAGATCAATCGAATCGAAGGGCTGCCTTCCCTCGCGGTCAACGTGCTGAATATCGCCCCGACGAAAGGCGGCGGCGTAAAAACCGTTCGTGCCGTGACGCAGGATGACTATACCCGGGCCAGAGCACTCGCTCAGGAGAAATTGCTCCAAACGGCGCTTGAGAAAATGAAGAACGATCCGACCGTCGCACGAAACGGGTGGTATATCGTGCCGAATACATTATTCATCGCCGACGTGCAGGATGAGACGTACAACCGATTCGTGACCGAGCAGGCCGATGAACTCAGTCTGAATTTGCGCCTGCAGGTCGCCGGCCTGGCGGTCTCGCCGGCTGACCTCGATACGATCGCGCGCGCAAAGATCGCCTCCAGGGTGCCCAAGGGGTTCAGCCTGCTGGATGTCACGACGCAGCGCGGCGATGTCGCTGAAGAAGGCACCGGTGTGCGGACGGAGTTCTTCATCACAGCTCATGCCCGCGCCGGAGCAGCCATCGACACTAATGTGGTGAAAAAGCTGGTGCGCGGCAGGAGCATTGCCGACGCGCAGTCTATTCTGCTGCAGAATTTCTCTTTGAAGGGAAATCCCGTGATCGACGTTCAACCGGACTGGCTGCTGCACTATACCAATCGCATGCCATTCGTCACGTTGCGCATACAGGCGCAGGTGAACAGGCAGTAATTCCAATACCACGATGGCGCGAAGCATAGGGTTAGACGTCGGCACTCGCCGCATCGGTGTGGCGGTCAGCGATACGCTCAAGGTGATTGCCAGACCGCTGGATGTGATCGACCGCAAACGTCGTGATGCACTGCAAGCGATCTCCACTCTGGTGCGCGACCAGGCAGCCGACCAGATCATCGTCGGGTATCCGTGGAACACCGACGGCACAGCCGGCCCACAGGCACGCCTGGTCGATGAATTCCTGAGCCGGTTGCGCAACACCGTCGCTGTGCCTGTCATCATCTGCGACGAACGTTACAGCACAGGGGAAGCCATTGAGATCATGGAGAGCAGGCGGCGGAAAGACAAGAGCGCGCCAGATGACGCCATCGCCGCCGCCGTGATCCTGCAGCGCTATCTGGATCAACAACGCCCTTTGGCACCCCTGCCTTACGAGGATGAAGACCCGGAACACCATTAATCGGCGCCGGTGACAAAGATATGAGAAAGCAACAGCGAATCAGTCCGGTTAAGATCGTCTTATTTGCCGCCGCCATCGTTGCGCTGATTTATGCCGCATCGACACTGGCGCGGCAGGTAAAAGGAATCGGCGGCTCTGCAAGCCGTATGACCAGCCTGGATAAAACAGTCCTCGGCGTCTACCTGGATATGTTGCGCAGCAACGATATCAACCGCCCGCTCAGTAACGACCCCACACCGCAGACGTTCATTGTTTCACCCGGCGAGACCGTGAGCGAAATAGGCAGACAACTGCAAAGCGAAGGATTGATCAAAGACGGCGACCTCTTCCGCATGTATGTACGCGTAAACGGACTTGATTCGTCGATCAATGCCGGCCAGTTCACCCTGCGGCCGAACATGAACATCCCGGAAATCGCGCAGACGCTGCAACGTGCGTTTGCTGTGGAGACTACGGTGACCATACCCGAAGGGAAGCGACTGGAAGAAGTGGCTGAGTTGCTTCATGAAAAGGTGAACATCAATGCGGACGAGTTCATCCGCCTGGCCAGGCGAGCCAACTACAGCTATCCCTTCCTGAAGGACCTCCCGGATGGCGCGTCGTTGGAGGGCTACCTGTTCCCCGACACGTATCGCCTGCCTCAGAACCCGACGGCGCAGGATGTACTCCTCAAGATGCTGGACAACTACGGCGTCAAGGCTGCGCCCGTTATCGAAAAAGCCAGAGCAACCACTAACCTGACGCCGCGCCAGATCCTGACGCTGGCATCCATCGTCGAGCGTGAAGCCGTCGTGCCGTCCGAACGCCCCACGATTGCCAGTGTGTACCTGAACCGCTTGAAGATTGGCATGGCCCTGCAGGCCGATCCAACGACGCAGTATGCGCTTGGCTATCAGCCGGATCAGAAAAGCTGGTGGAAGAAAGGCCTGACGCTGAGCGACCTGAAGTATGCCGACCCGGCAGGGTACAACACCTATGTCAATCCCGAGTTGCCGCCCGGGCCAATTGCCAGCCCCGGCCTGTCGTCAATCGAAGCGGTGATCAATCCGGCACAGACAGACTATCTCTACTTCGTGGCATCCTGCAACGGCGACGGGACACATCAGTTCTCGAAGACGTTCGCCGAACACCAGACGAAGTTGTGCCAGTAGCCGCACTTGCCGGTGAGCCGCTATAAAGCGGACGCCGTCCCGGTGCGCCAGACCGGATGCTGGTTTTCGAGTTCCAGCAGCAGATCCCAGGTGTAAATGCCGTAACGACAGCCGTCTTTCCACGCGATGTTCACGGCATAAGTTCCGACCGGCTCAATTGCCTGTAGATAACTTGATTTTGGTCGAAACGCCTGTTTTAGATCGAGGCCCTGCGCCTCAAGTTTGCTGCGCTCATCATTACAACTGGCGCAGGGGCAGGCAGCGCTCAGGTCGGCAAAGGGGTAATCCGTGCGATGCCCGTCGCTCCATGTCACTATCAACACGGCGCGATTGCGATCTGCGGTTATCCCTGTGGGTCTGAGCATTTTCGAATATTCTTATCATACCGCCACGGCGCACAGACTGGCGCGCCTGCGGTTTCGAGAGTAAAACTCAGGAGTATTACCTGCACAGGAGCAACATGGCTATTACACCTATCCGAGCCAAATGGGCCGGCACGATGACCGACCGTGAGCGTTTTGTGCGGCAGATGCATTATCTGCCGGTGGACCGCTGCTTTAATATGGAGTTCGGCTACTGGGATGAGAACTTCAGACTGTGGCCTATGTTCGCAGACAACGGCATACGCAACAACGCAGAAGCCGACAGATTCTTCAGTTTCGACCGCATCGAAACGATCGGCGGCAACGTATGGTTAAGCCCGGCATTTGAGGAAAAGGTCGTTGAGGAGCGTGAGACGACCAACATCATCATGAACGCCGACGGGCTGCTGGCTGAAGTGCCGCGCGACGACCATGACACCATTCCGCATTACATCAGGTCGTCGATTGTCACGCCGCAGGACTGGCAACGCGTCAAAGAAGAACGCTTCCGTCGTGACGCCCCTGAGAGAATCGTCGATATCGCGGAGTTAAAACGAAGGCATCCGGCAGACCGCGATTACCCTCTCGGGGTAAATTGCGGTTCGATGATCGGCAAGGTTCGCGATCTGTTGACCTTTGAAGGACTCGCCTATGCTTGCAGCGACTACCCGGAAACGGTCGAGGACATGGTGGAGACCGCCTGCCTCATGGTCGAAGACTTCCTGGATCAGGTGCTGCCGCATTTTGACTTCGACTTCGCATCCGGCTGGGAAGACATCTGCTTCAAAAACGGCCCCATCGTCTCGCCCCGGTTTTTCCGCAGCGTGGTGATGCCGCGCTATCAACGGCTGCGCGATAAAATCCGCGGCGCGGGCATCGATCTGTGGTACACCGACTGCGACGGCGACGTGCGCCCGATTCTGCCTGCCATGATGGAAGGCGGCATCAACTGTCTCTTTCCATTCGAGGTTAATGGCTGTGCACACCCTGCCGTGCTGCTGAAGCAATACGGCCGCGACCTGCGCATAATGGGCGGTTTCGATAAAATCGAGCTTGGCCATGGACGGGCAGCTATCAAGGCCTATATGGACACACTGGTGCCGCTGGTGGAACGCGGCGGATACATTCCCTTCTGCGATCACCGCTGCCCGCCGAATGTCGACCCGGACGACTACCTGTATTATCTTGACCTGAAAGAGGCGATGTTCGGTTTGAAATAGGCTGCCCACGCTCAGGTGCATCGCTCTGCCGCGATATAATGCCCGATGGCTGGTATCTGAGGCAGTCGGTGACTGTCGCCGTCCGTTCAAGCATCCGGGCGGGCAGTTATTCCAGCCGACTCGAACCGGATAGCGCCAATGAGTGGAATGAGGTAACCATGACAGAAAGACAAGGAACACCGCTTTATACAGGAATGCGCAATTACATCGCCGAAGGGCTGGGATTCAAACTATGGCTGCCCAGCGACTGGCACGAGTATGAAATGGAGCCGGGGCACAAAGGCAGAGTTTTCTCCCCTTATCAGAACGACTTCACAACCTGCATCTCAGCGGAGAAATTCAAGCTCAAATACCCGGTCAAAGAAGACGACATCAAGACGCTGCGCGAAGGGTTCAAAAACGGCCTCAAATCCATGAAGGGGGTCCGCACGGCGTACTGAATCAATATTGCTCCAGGACCTGCTGCAGCGCCACCCTTCAGGCGGCCAGTGCGATCCGGGAGCGCTTTCCGGGAACCCGGGTTTTTGAATACTACCGCGATATCCGGACTTACGGCCGGGGGCAGGAAG
>JAKALH010000129.1 GCA_021813225.1 Chloroflexota bacterium | reverse complement strand
GACCGTCGGTTTTACGAGAACCAGGGTTTCGATATCCGCGGCACGCTGCGCGCCGTGGTGAATAACCTGCAGGGCGGCCAGACCCAGGGGGCCTCGAACATCGCGCAACAACTGGTGAAGAACGTCATCACGCCGCCGGAAGAGCGCATGGGTCCCAAGCGCACGCTGGCGGTGAAGGCGCGCGAAGCGCTGCTGGCGATGGAAGTCACCCGCCGTTACGACAAGAAGCTGCTGCTGGAGTGGTACATGAACACCAACTTCTACGGCAACCTGGCCTACGGCATCGAAGCCGCCTCGCGCGTGTACTTCAACAAAAGCGCCCGCGACCTGACCCTGGGTGAGGCCGCGATGCTCGCGCCGATACCGCAGTTCCCCAAGCAGAACCCGTTCGACAACCCGGTGCCGGCAAAAGATCGCCAGTCGCTGACGCTGGATGCGATGGTGCAGGCCACCGAACAGGGCGTCCCCGACTGCCACGTCACGCCGAAGATGGCCGCCGACGCCAAACGCGAGACGCTGCTCCTGTCCACAAGACAACAGCGTTTCAACATCCTGGCGCCGCACTTCTCGGTCTACGCCAAGGATCAGGCCGTGCAACTGCTGGCGGACCATCTGGGCATCGGCACCGATGCGGCGACCGAACTGGTCAACCGCGGCGGGCTGAAGATCTACACCACCCTGGACCTGAACATCGACAACGAAGTGCGCAAGATCGCCAACCAGAAAATCGCCGCGCTGCAGGCGCAGAACAAGGATGTGAATAACGCCTCGGTGGTGGTGTTGAAGACCGGCACCGCGGAAATCCTCTCGATGGTGGGCAGCCTCGACTACTTCAACGATGCCATCAACGGCAAGTTCAACGTGGCTACCGGTCTGCGGCAGCCCGGCTCATCTTTCAAACCCATCACCTATATCGAACTGCTGCGCCAGGGCGCGTCGCCGGCCACCATGTTCTGGGATGTGCGCACGGCGTTCGACGTCGGCGGCATCGCGCCGTATACGCCGGAAGACTACGACCGCGTCTACCACGGCCCGGTGCGCATGCGCATCTCTCTGTCGCGTTCCTATAACATCCCGGCTGTAGACGCGCTGCAGCGCGCCGGTATCGGCAATGTTTTGCGCATGGCCCACAAGCTGGGCATCAACGACCTGAATAAGGGCCTGCAGTACTACGGTCTGGCGCTGACGCTGGGCGGCGGCGAGGTCAAGCTGCTGGATATGACCTATGTGTACAGCGTGATTGCCAATGGCGGCACGATGGTCGGCGCGGCGCGCCCGGCGGACCTGAAGCGCCCCGGCTACCGCGAGCTGGACCCGGTGTCGATCCTGCGCGTGGAAGACCCTAAAGGCCGCATCCTGTACGACTACAAACCGGCCAGCAATCCCAACCTGCTCGGCCCGACCAGCCGCCAGTTGGCGTACCAGATCACCAGCATCCTGTCCGACGCGAGCGCCCGCGCCGCCGCCTTCGGTTATCCCAGCGTCCTCGATCTCAGCAACGATCGTCCGGCGGCCGTGAAAACCGGCACGACCAATGACAACAAAGACAACTGGACGCTGGGCTACACGCCGGATTTCGTCGTAGGCGTGTGGGTGGGCAATACCGACAACCACTCGATGGCGCGCAGCGTGACCGGCCTCACCGGCGCGGCGCCGATCTGGCACGACGTGATGGAATATCTGAACCAGGGCAGGCCGGTGCGCCGGTTCGTGCGCCCGGACGGTCTGGTGGAACGCGCCGTATGCGCGATCGACGGGCTGCTGCCCAATGGGGTGTGCCCCACAGTCAGCGAGCTGTTCATACCCGGCACCGAGCCGAAGCAGATGGACACCATCGTGCAGAAGTTCCCCATCGACAAGGAGACCGGGAAGATCGCCGTGGCCGGCACGCCGCCCGATAAGGTGGAGCAGCGCGTCATGTACGTCTTCCCGCCGCAGGCGCAGGACTGGTACAACAGCCTGTCCGACAAGGAGAAGCAGGCCATGCCCGCCGCGCCGACGGAGTTTGACACCCAATATGGCGGCACCATTGCGTCCGGGGATGTGGCAATCTCCAGGCCGGCCGACGGCAGCTTCGTCAGCCCTCTGCTCAACGGCGGCATCGTGGATATTGCGGGCAACGCCAAGGGAGGCGACTGGGCGGCCTATAAAGTGTTCTTCGGATCGGGCATCGATGTGCCGCCCGACAAGTGGCAGCAGATCGGCCCCGACCACACGGAACAGGTGGACAACAACATCCTGGAGCACTGGAACCTGGCCGGCATCACGCCGGGGCTGTACTCGCTGAAGCTCACGCGCATCGAGAAGAACGGCACGGCGACCAACTCGACCATCCAGGTAACGGTGGACGCCATCTCGCCGACGGTCAAGCTGGTTCAGCCATTCAGCAACGAGACGTTCAACGCGGCTCAGGATGAGTGGGTGGACGTCAACGCCGACGTGCACGACGACAACAGCATCAGCAGGGTGGAGTTCTTTAACAGCGTAGACCCCACCAAGCCCTACGCCGTGAAGACGGCGCCGCCGTTCAACGTCAAATGGACCATCAAGGCGACCGGGGCCATCGAGTTCTGGGCTGTCGCCTATGACGGCGCCGGGAATCGTACCGAAAGCGCCCATGTGCGCGCACTGATCGGTTATAAGAAACCTTAGCCGCCCTGCCGGCGTTGTGAAGGCCAGCTTCCTGAGTGAAGCGGCCTTCGCCGTCATTCACCTTCAATGCAGCAACGCCGCCAGCAGCATGGCGCCGGCGATGATCAGCAGCCCGACCGCCAGCGCACGCAGGAATACGGCGACCCACGCCCGGTGCCCATGCCGGCGGTGCGCCGCCTCGCCCTGCGCCATTTCGGCGCTGTTGGCAGAGGGTACGCCTTCCACGCTGCTCAGCCACCAGGCGCGGGCACAGTACCCGTACTGCCCGATCTCGCTGGCGCGGATGATTCGCCTGGGTTGTTTGCGTGGAGACGGGTCAGCCATGCACTCCCCTGCAGCATTCAATTTGCGCTAACTCACGAGCCTGTACCCGCGCCCGCGCACCGTCAGCAGGTATTTCGGCTCCACGGCATCCGGTTCCAGCTTGGCGCGCAGCCGGCTGACCAGTTTCTCGATGCGCGCGTCGTCCACGGCGTCCAGATAGTTCTCGCCCCATACATGCGTGACGATGGCGTACTTATCGACGATTTTATTCAGGCGGCCATATAACAGCAGCGCCAGTTTGTATTCGAGGTCGGTCAGTTGCTCAATGCGGCGGCCGTCGACATACACCTCACCCGCGTCCACATCGACGCGCACACCGCGCTCGCTCTTCTGCTGCGTCAGGGCGTGCCGCTTGATGAAAGTCAGCCACAGCTGGCCGACGGCGGGTTGATTGGCGGCGTCTTCATCGTCGGGCGCCAGCAGCCGTTTGTCGTACAACTGTCCCAGCACGGCAGCGTCGCCCGCCTCGCCGTTCACATGCGCCATCAGTTCGGCCTGTTCCGCCGCGGAAAGCTGCGCCCACAGCGTCTGACATTCGTGGCGGATCATGGCATCGTCGTCAAAGGACTGCCGCGCCACCGACAATGCCTGCGGGCGGGTGCTGCTGGGCGCGCCGGCGGCGACGCGCAGGAAAGTGGCCAGCGCCCCCTGCAACAAGCCGGGGTGCCCGCCGGCCTGCGCGACGACAAAATCGATCTCATCCGCCTGCCAGGTAACATGGTTCGCCGCGGTGAATTCGTCGACGACAGTGCGCGCATCGGCGTGATTCAGGAAACCGATCCAGCGCGCGTGCAGGGCGAACAACTCGATGAACTCTGTGGCTTCGCGGTCGGTGCGAATATCCGCCAGCGGCTGTTCCGTAAAGGTGACGTAATTCAACGTGGCGTCCAACTGGTCTTTCATGGCGCGCAGGTTCAGGAAGGTGCGGCCATCCAGCTTGCCGAAAGGGTCGTCGAACTCGTCGAACAGCAGCACCAGGCGACGGTTCGATTCGTCGCACAGGAAGTTGATGGCGTCATTGAAGGCCAGCGGGCTGCGCAGCGGCGTGGGCGGCTGGATGACCTGTTCATACAGCTTTTCCAGGCGCGCCATAACGCCATCCTGCGCCCCGCTGCGCCGCATCGCTTCGAGCGTCGTGCGCAGGATGACTTCGTGCAAGGCCTGTTCGCTGCGCTCCGGCATCAGGTTACAGTCCACATAGACAAATAACCAGTCGTCGCTACGCTCATTCAGAAAAGCCCGTTGCACAGCCGGCGTGCACAGTTCGCGCGCGAGCGCGGACTTGCCCATATTGCTGAGGCCCATGATTGACGCGCATTCCGCTGCACTTACTGCGTCGAAGAGAAATCGGATGTCCTGGTTGCGAATCATGGTGGAGATTGGTGACCGAGATTAGAGCTTGGTAGCAAGCAATAAGGCGCAAAAACTGGTTCCTGTATTGGTGTATTTCGTCATTTCACACAGGTCTATTCTAGCCGCGCTTGGCTGAGATGGATATCCAATCTGCAATCTCGCCCGTGCGGACTGGCGGCAAAGCACATCAGCAACTCTGCCCCGATATTGTGTGCGGCAACATCATAGAATGCGAACGCCCGTGCACTTAACTAGCCAGCATTGGCAGGCAGAAGATCAAGACGCCCGTTTATATTTGTTGGACGATCTGTATAGCCCCGTTCGCTGTGACATCCATATGCATGAAGCGACCTGGCGTATGCCCGTGCCACAGGTAACCCATAACGGGTTCGCACATGTAGCGCCACGGTGAACGGTTCATTAAACGCAACGCCTTGTCAATGGGCACAAAACATGCCTGAATGACGAGTCCATCAGGGTCAGCGGGCAGCAGGGCGCCTTCCCACTGACCGGCTTCGAAAATGAACGACACGGTTGCCTTGGATTTATCCCGTTGCCGGATATAGGTTGTGTGCGCCAGTGCTGATACGCCGGTAACACGGATGCCCGTTTCCTCTAAAGTCTCCCGAACGGCTGCGTCGAGTGGTGACTCGCCTATCTCTACTCTGCCACCCGGCACCAGCCATAACGGTTCAGGGTCATCTGGTCCCTGTTCCTGCACGAGCAGTATGGTGTCATTCTCACGCACAATCATCCGGACAGCGAGCGATGCCTGTTGTGACATGGGTTCAACCACCAACTCCGGATATTGCCTTGATTGCCGCGCGCATGGCGACGCGATCATCCCAGGGCGTCTCGACCGTGCCGAAACACATGGACTGCTCGTGGCCTTTACCGCAAGACATCACCGTGTCGCCGGGACGCGCCAGCCGGCATGCAACACGAATAGCTTCAGCGCGGTCGGGCACGCGGTGCAAATCCACATGCGGATTTGCGCTTGCCGCAACGCCCGCGATCATCTGGTCAAGGATCGCATCGAGACTCTCACGGCGCGGATCCTCAGCCGTCATCACAACGACATCGGCATTCTCGGCCGCCACACGCCCCATCATCGGGCGCTTCTGCACATCGCGCTCGCCGGCGCAACCGAATACGACAATTAGCCGTCCAGACGTGATAGCCCGCACGGCGCGTAACGCCTGCTCCAGCGCATTCGGCGTATGTGCGAAATCGACGATCGCTGTATAGGGCTGCCCTTCATCAATCCGCTCCATGCGACCAGACACACCCACAAACGCGCTGGCGCCTTGCGCGATAGACGCTGTTGGCAAACCCGCCACCAGTGCTGCGCACACAGCCGCCATCAGGTTGGAGATATTGAAATCTCCAATCAAGGGGCTGCGCAACTCAATCTCGCCGCGCGGCGTCGCCAGGCGCACATACATGCCGTCGGGCGCATAACGCTGCGACAATACATGCACCGCGTGTTCCGTGCCGGGATGGCGCGAATAAATCAATTGCTCCTGCACAGGAATCGTGCGCAGGTAATCGTAGGAAAATGGGTCGTCGGCATTGAGAATTGCGGTCGGGCTGATGAGTGATTTTGCTGCCGACAAACCCGATTGGCGTGGCTGGCCGATGAACTGGAACAAACGCACCTTGGCCGCGCGGTAGGCCTCATACGAACCGTGCAGGTCGAGATGCTCGTGCGTGATGTTGGTCACGACGGCGATATCGAAGTCGATGCCGTCGACGCGATACTGCGCCAGGCCGTGCGACGTGACTTCCAGGACACAGTGCGTCATACCGGCATCGCGCATCTGCGCCAGATACCCCTGCACCTCGTCGGCATCGGGTGTGGTGGTATGCAAGCCAGTATCGAGCACGCGCTCGCCGATAACCGCATTCACCGTGCTGATCATGCCGGCGTTGATGCCGGCTGCCCGCAACATGCTGTAGATCAGGTTCGTCGTGGTGGTCTTGCCGTCGGTGCCGGTGACGCCGACCATCACCATGCTGCGGCCGGGGAAGTCATGCCACGCCGCGCACAGATAGGCGAAAGCCTGCCGGCCGTTGGGAACGACAATCTGCGGCACATCCAGGCCGGCCTGCGGCCGTTCGCATACGACAGCAGCCGCTCCTCTGCTGACCGCATCGGCGATGAAGCGATGGCCGTCCACCGCCACGCCCGGATACGCGACGAAGACGTGCCCGGTCTGCACATGGCGGCTGTCATCGCACACTCCTGTCACGGCGACTGCGGCATCGTCTTCCGGAATCGAACGGTCGATTACAGGAAGCGCTGCGGCCAGTTGCTGCAGGGTTTTACTCATGTGGCTGGTGTTCCTGTTGAGGTGTCATTGCACAAGTAAACTTATACCACGTTCGGGATCGCCCGGCGGTTCTTATAATTCAACTCAATGAACCAGGGCATCACCATCATCGCCGCACGCAGCATCGCCGGCCTCATCCTCAGCGCTGCGATCGGAGCCCTGGCATACCGGCGTAACTCGCTTTCTCCGAGCGGGGTCGCCGGAGCCGTGCTGACCGGCACTTTGATTTTCGGTTTCGGCGGCGCAGCCGGCGGCCTGCTGCTGGTTATCTTCTTCATCACGTCATCGGCGCTCAGCCATTACAAAGCCGCGCGCAAACAGAGCATTGCGGAGCAGTTCGATAAGGGCGGGCGGCGCGACCTGGGACAGGCGCTTGCGAATGGCGGTGTGGCGGCGTTCTTCGCGCTGGCAAGCGGCGCGGCGCTGCTGGCGGGAGCAGCCCCGACCACGGTCATGGGTTGCCTGGCCGGCCTGGCCGGCGCGCTGGCAGCGGCAAACGCAGACACGTGGGCGACCGAACTGGGCGTGCTCAGTCGCACACCGCCGCGCCTGATCACCCGTCTCTCGCAGGCGGTCGAAACCGGCACATCCGGCGGCATCACCGCAATCGGCAGCCTGGCCGCCGTCGCCGGGGCGCTGCTGATAGGACTGAGCAACCTGGTCATCGCGCAGGTTGCGGCTGCTTTGTCTGGAAACGATCCGGCGGCGGGGACAGTCTTCTATAATGCTATACTCCCCGGCCTGCCCCGCATGGCGGCCCTGTTATTCGCCACGCTGGCGGGAGGTTTGACCGGCGTGCTGCTGGACAGTACTCTGGGCGCGACCGTACAGGCAATGTACTATAGTGA
>JAKALH010000128.1 GCA_021813225.1 Chloroflexota bacterium | reverse complement strand
CGATATCGCGCGGGAATGCGCCGAACAGCCGCTCGACGGCCGCCAGGTCGTTGAACGGCGCGGTCATGGTGTCCGCCGTGGCCGATGGCGGCACACCGGGCGAATCGGGCAGGCCCAGCGTCGCTACTCCCGAACCGGCCTTCACCAGCAGCATATCGGCGTGCCCGTGATAGCAGCCCTCGAACTTGATGATTTTCTGCCGGCCTGTGAACGCACGCGCCAGCCGCAGCGCACTCATAGTGGCCTCGGTGCCGGAGTTCACGAAGCGCATCATTTCGATGCCGGGCATGGCCTGTTGAATCAACCGCGCCAGCCGGACTTCGTGCGCGTTCGGCGCGCCGTAGCTGGTGCCGCGTGCGACGGCGTCGACCAGCGCGGCCACGATGCGCGGATGGGCATGGCCCAGGATGAGCGGCCCCCACGACAGCACGTAATCGATGTAACGATTGCCGTCGACATCGAACATCGTCGCGCCCTCGGCGCGATCGATAAAACGCGGCACACCGCCTACCGCACGAAAGGCGCGCACCGGCGAGTTCACGCCGCCGGGGAACAGGCGCTGCGCCTCGACGAAGAGTTCTTGTGACCGGTCTGTGTTCATACGGCGATTTCCTCTGCTGCGGGATAGTGGTGCAGGTGCGCGATCGCATTGGCGGCGGCGGTCTCGCCGGATGCGATGCAGTCCGGGATGCCGATGCCGCGGTAGGCCGCGCCAGCGAGAAACAGGCCGGGATGGGCGGCGAACCGCCGTTCCAGCGTCCTGACCCGCTCCAGGTGGCCGATGGTGTATTGCGGCATGGACTGCGGCCAGCGGAACACGAACTGCAATGTGGGCGCCGCCGTAATCCTCAGCACCATGCGCAGTTCATCCCGCACCAGCCCGACCAGCTCACTATCGCTCATCGCCAGCACGTCCTCTTCACCGGCGCGCCCGATGAAGGCGCGGATGAGCGCCTGGCCCTGCGGCGCGCGGTGCGGAAACTTGGTCGAAGTCCAGGTGCAGGCCAGCACCGGCCGCCCTTCGCTGCGCGGGACGATATATCCGTGAGCGTCCAGCGCCGCCGGCACCTGTTCCAGCGGGTAGGCGACGGACACCGTCGCTGTCGATACATACGGGATGCCGCGCAATGCGGCCGCGGCTTCGGCGTCCAGGTCATCCAGCAGATCGGCGGCGGCGAAAGCGGGAGCGGTCACGATGACGGCATCGGCGTACAGTGATGGCTGCCTGTCGATATCGAGCCGGTAACCGCCATCTGGCATACCGCCCGCGATGCGCGTCACGCGCGTGTTCAGGCGGATATCCGTGCCGCCCAACTGCTGCGCCGCGGCTTCCACGATCTCGGCCAGGCCGCCCTGCAGCGTCAGGAAGGCCGGCCACCGGGACGCCCCTGCGGCGGGGGTGCTGTGTTTCGCTTCAGCCTTTGCCGCCAGCATACTTTTAATCAGGTTGCCGTGCTCGATTTCGGCCTTGCGCAGGTTGGGAAATGTGGCATCCAGGCTCAACTGGTTGCCGTCGCCGGCATAGATGCCGCTCATGAGCGGCTCGATCATGCGTTCGTACACTTCGCGCCCCAGGCGCCGCGAGACAAATCCGGCCAGCGATTCGTCCCTCTGGTCGCGGCGCGGCGGAATGAAGTAGTCCAGCCCCATGCGCAGTTTGCCCAGCGGCGAAATCAGCGGCGTTTCCAGCATCGGCCCGAAGCGCGAAGGAATCAGGCCGGTCAGCCCTTCGGGCAACTGGTACAGCCTGCGGTTGCGCATGACGTATGTGCGGCGCACCTTCCCGCTGGTGCCGTGCAGGCGGCTCTCCAGACCGAGTTCGCGGCACAGGCCCAGCCCGCGCGGCTTGTAGGACAGGAAAGAGTCCGGCCCGCCTTCGATGACGAAGCCATCCTGGCGGATGGTGCTGATCTTGCCGCCCAGCCGCGTGTCGCTGTCGAGCAGGATGACCTGTGTCTGTGGCGCCTGGCGGGACAACTGGCGCGCCACGGCCAGCCCGGTGATGCCCGCGCCGATGATGGCGACGCGCTGTTGTCGAGGTGCGCTCATATCCAGCCCGCCTGCGCCGCCTCGGCGCGCACCAGCCCGGCCAGCCCGTCGATCATGGCCGGCGCGGTGTTCAGCATCTCGGTGCGCTCCAGATGCATGAAGTGGTTGCGCGCCTGCCGCTGCAGCGCCACATCGATGTCGTACAGGATTTCGACATGCTCGCACACAAAACCGATCGGCGCGATGAGCGCATGGCGCTGGCCGTGCCCCGCCAGCTTATCGACGACCTGCCCGACATCCGGCCCCAGCCACGGGTCGGGCGTCATGGCCGCGGACTGGTAGGCGAACTCGTGCGCGTGCGCGCCCAGGCGTTGCATCACCGCCGCCACGGTGTCGCGCAATTGCGCAGGGTAGGGGTCGTTCCACGTGAGAATCCGTTGCGGCAGGCTGTGGGCGGTGAACACGATAGGCACGTCCGCCTGCATGTCGGCGGGGAATTTTCCCAGTGCCGCGCGCACCCGCCCGGTCAGCGCATCCAGGTAGCCCGGCAGCAGGTGCCATTGTTCGATGCGGCGTATGTCCAGCCGCGGTTGAATCTGGTCAATCTTCTGGTAATATACGCCGACGCTTATCCGCGAATAGTGCGGCGCCATGACCAGCGCCACGGCCCGTTCGATTCCGCTGCCGGTCATCTCGGCCAGAACATCCTGGATATACGGTCGCCAGTGGCGCATGCCCGTGAAAGTGCGGAAAGGTTCGCCCAAAGCCTGCTGCAGGGCAGCCGCCTGCGCCTGCGTGCGTTCCAGGATAGGCGAGCGCCCGCCAATCTCGCGGTAATGCTCGCGCACCTCGGCAACCGCCGCCGGCGAGGTCGGGCGACCGCCGCGCACGTCGAGCAGATACGGTTCGACATCTTCCAGCTTGTCAGGCCCGCCATAGGCCATAACCAGTACCCCTATCGGTTTCATCTCGTTAACCTCATTGAAAATTCATGCACCATATCGGCGACGGCCTTCACGTTATCGACCGGCGTCTCCGGCAGGATGCCGTGACCCAGGTTGAAAATATGCCCCGGGCGGCCGGCGGCTTCGCGCAGGATGCGGTGCACCTGCTGTTCGAGAACGGCGCGCGGCGCTGTCAGCGCGACCGGGTCAAGGTTGCCCTGCACGGCGATATCCTCGCCCAGTTGCCGCCATGCCCAGCCCAGCGGCGCGCGCCAGTCTACGCCGATGGCCGAACCGCCGGCTTCTTTCAGCAATGGGAGATAGCTCGATGCGCCGGTCGCAAAATGGATGACCGGCACATCGGCCAGCCGGGCGTCGTGCAGCACGCGCTGCGAATGCGGCAGCACACAGGCTGCATAGTCCGCCGGGCTGAGCGCGCCGGCCCAACTGTCGAACAACTGGACGGCCTGTGCGCCGGCGGCGACCTGTGCGGCCAGGTAGTCGGCCACGACGCGCGCGAGCTTGCCCATCAGGGCATGCCAGGCGTCAGGCTCGTGATACATCAGGCATTTCGTCTTCAGGTAATTGCGAGACGAGCCGCCTTCGATCATGTAGCTGGCCAGCGTAAACGGCGCGCCGGCGAAGCCGATCAGCGGCGCGCGCGCTCCCAGTTCGCCGCGCACGATGCGCACGGCTTCCATCACATCGGCCAGTGAATCGTGCGGGGCGATATCGTCGCGCAGCGCGCTGATGTCTTCAGCCGTACGCAGCGGGTTCTCGATGACCGGCCCCTCGCCTTCCGCGAAGTGCAGGCGGATTCCCATCGGAATCAGCGGCAGCAGGATATCGGCGAACAGGATGGCCGCATCGACGCCCAGCGCGCGCACCGGCTGCAGCGTCACTTCGGCGGCCAGTTCGGGCTGCCGGCAGATTTCGAGCAGCGTGTGCCGCGCGCGTATGGCGCGGTACTCCGGCATGTATCGCCCGGCCTGCCGCATGAACCATACCGGTGTCACCTCGGATGGCAGGCATCGGCAGGCGCGCAGAAAGGGTTGTGTGGGGTTCCCGCCGCTCATTCCCACAATGCCAGCGTTTCCTCGGGGCGATGATAGATTGCCATGTGCAACGGGGTGTCGCGTTCCGTGTAGCGGCGGCCCTCGGCGCTGCGCAACTCATTAACCAGGTCGGAGAAGCGCGTCGGGTCGTCCATCTCGTACACCACCACGAATTCCTGGTTCTGTACACCGAAGGAATATAAAAGCAGTTGCGAGATGTCTTCATACTGCTTGCCGATGCGGATGTGCTCGTTCATCATGCCCTGGCGCGCCTCGCGTCCCATCAGGTACCAGCTCGTGGTCTTAACAAACGGGTACATGACCAGATAGGTCTTGCGCTGCTCGCTGAAGGGGTCGATTTCCTGATTGGAGCGCGTCTTGGTGTACTGCGACGGGCGCGTATAGCCCCACAGCACATCGGTCGCCTCCAGGTAGGCGCGGAAAGAGTTGGTGGCGCGGGCGAGTTGCTCGAAAAACGAAGCACTGTCGCACTGCGCGACGATGGGCGCGGCGGACCATACCAGCAGGTCGCCCCGGCTTTCGGCGGGGAAGACCTGGTAAATATCGATTTTCGGCGCGCTGGCGCGCAGCGCATGCAGCCACTCGGCATGCAGCCCGGCGCGCGCTTCGGACTTTAACGCCCAGTAGGCGCCCTTCCATGCGTACAGAGCGAAATGGTTAATGGTCCTGGGTGTCTCCTCAGGCATGGGTTACTCCTTGCCGACCTGGTTGATAAACGCAGGCGGGGTCGCTTTCCAGGTAATCGCCGCTGAGCGCGTAGGCCCTGCCGCGCTGCCCGCCGCACACGATGCGGTATTCGCACCGGCTGCATTTGCCTTTCAACCGGGCGGGGTCGCGCAGCGCTTTGAAAGTCGGGTGATTGCGATATATGTCCACCACATCCGCATTGCGCACATTGGCAACCGGGATGGGCAGGAAACCGGACGGCATAATGTCGCCGATATGCGAGACGAACAGGAAACCGCGCCCGTCGTTCACGCCTTTGACCGGGCGGTTCAGGCCATCGGCGTACTGGAAGCCCGCGCCGCGAAACGTGACGCTGCCCGCCGATGGCTGCCCGGCGCGCGCCCGCTCGATAGCCACGCGCCGGTACATCGGCGCCGCGGTCGTCTTGATGTCGAACGGGGCCGTCTGCGACAGATCGTACAGCCAGTGGAACAGCCGTTCGTGGTCGTCCGGGCTGATCATGTACTGCGCCTGCGCGCGGCCGGTAGGCACCAGGAAGAACAGGCTCCATTGCACCGCGCCGATCTCCTGGATGAATGTCACCATATCCGGCAGCAGATGCTGGTTGTGTCGGGCGACGGTGGTATTGATCTGCACCGGCAGGCCGATCGAGCGGGCCGCGCGCGCGATGGCGGCGGTGCGTTCCCATGAGCCGGGCACCTGGCGGAAGGCGTCGTGCACTTCGGGCAGCGGCGCATCCATGCTGAGCGCGATGCGCCGGATGCCGGCCTGCTGGGCCTGCAGCAGGCGCGCCGCGGTGGGCAGCGCGGTGGCGGTCGGCGTCAGCGAACAGCGCAGCCCCTGTGCCGTGGCGTATTCGATCAACTCGAACAGGTCGGGGCGCATCATCGGGTCTCCGCCCGTGAAGACGAGTATCGGGTTGCCGAATGCCTTGAAGCGCTCGATAAGCTGTTTCGCCTCGCGGGTGGTCAGTTCGCGCGGGTCGCGCTGGTGCTGCGCGTCGGCGCGGCAATGCACGCAGCGATACGCGCAGGCGCGCGTGACCTCCCAGGCGATGGTGAACGGTGCGAGGTCGAAATCCGCCTCCAGCATGTGCTGATCGTGGCCGTGGCGTTCCTGCGCCGCGGCGTGTGTCAATCCTGTTGCAGCCACTGCGATGCCTCCCTGGCGTAATAGGTGATGATGAGGTCGGCGCCGGCGCGCTTGATGCCGGTCAGCGTCTCCAGCACGGCCTGGCGCTCGTCCAGCCAGCCGTTGGCCGCTGCCGCCTTGAGCATGGCGTATTCGCCGCTCACGTTGTAGGCTGCCAGCGGCAGCGCTTCGAAGCGGTCGCGCACTGTGCGGATGATATCGAGATAGGCCAGCGCCGGCTTGACCATGAGCATATCCGCCCCTTCCATCACATCCAGCGCGGTCTCGCGCAGCGCCTCGCGCGCGTTGGCCGGGTCCATCTGGTGGCTGCGCCGGTCGCCGAAGCGCGGCGCGCCCTGGGCGGCGTCGCGGAAGGGGCCGTAGAAGGCTGAAGCGTATTTGGTGGAGTAGGACAGGATGGCGATGTGTTCGAAGCCGTGCGCATCCAGCCCGCTGCGGATGGCGCGCACCATGCCGTCCAGCATGCCTGAAGGCGCGACGATGTCGGCGCCGGCCTCGGCATGCGATACGGCGATATCCGCCAGCACGTTGAGCGTCTCGTCGTTCAGCACATAGCCTTCGGGCAGGTGCGGGTGCGGACGACGGCCGTCGCCGGTATTCAGGATGCCGCAGTGGCCGTGGTCGGTGTATTCGCACAGGCACACGTCGGTGATGACGGCCAGTTCGGGCACAGCCTTTTTGATGACCCGCACCGCGTCCTGCACGGCGCCGTCGTCTGCGCAGCTTTCGCTGCCCGTGGCGTCTTTGTGGTCCGGTATACCAAAGAGCAGCACCGCCGGTATGCCCAGCCGGGCGATCGACTCGGCCTGCGCCGCCAGCAGGTCCGGCGACCATTGGAACACCCCCGGCATGGATGCGATTTCGTTCTGCACCTTGCGGCCGTGCCGCACGAACAGGGGATAGATTAACTCGTCGGCGGACAGGCGCGTCTCGCGCACCATGGCGCGAATGGTCGGCGTGAGCCGCAGCCGGCGGGGCTGCGCCGCCGGGCTGACCGGCCCCGCGCGCCCTCCAGCGAGCAGGTCGTTCATATCGTTTTCTCCCGGGATGTCTCCCTGACGTCAAAGTAGTCGGCCAGCGCCTGCAGCAGGCCGCCGGTCGTATATTCCGCTGCGACGGCATCGACCCGCAGGCCAAGCTCACGGGCGGTCTGCGCCGTTATCGGGCCGATGCATGCAATCACGGCGCTGCCGGTAGCGCGCCCGGCCAGTTCGACGTAGCCGCGCACAGTGGATGAACTGGTGAACAATATGGCGTCGACGCCGCGCTGAAGCTCCGCCATCGCCTGCGCGTCTGGCTCTGTCTGCAGGGTGCGGTAGCTGGCGACTTCATCGACCTGCGCGCCGCGCTGGCGCAACGCGACCGCCAGCGCCTCGCGCGCGATCTCGGCGCGCGGCAACAGGATGCGTCTCCCCTGCACGTCGCCGATTTCGGCGGCGATTGCCTCGGCGACATAGGTCGAAGGCACGAAGCGCGAGGCAACGCCTTCCATTGCCAGCGCCTGGGCGGTGGCCGGCCCGATGGCAGCCGCGGCGGTTGCCTGCGGAAATGCGAGGCCGCCCAGCGCGGCCATGCGTTCAAAGAAAGCCCTCACGCCGTTGGCGCTGGTGAAGATGGCCCAGTCATAGGTATTCAGCGCGGCGATGGCTCGGTCGAGCTGGCGCGTGTCGTCCAGCGGCGCGATCTCGATCGTCGGGAAAGCGATGGGGATGGCGCCGCGCGCG
>JAKALH010000127.1 GCA_021813225.1 Chloroflexota bacterium | reverse complement strand
CTGATCAGCTTTGCCGGGTCCGGCCTGGTCGCCGTTGCCGCGCTCTCGGCGTGGTCCGGCGGTAAGCTTTTCGGCGCGTTGGGTGCAGATGCGCCCGCCACGCTGAGCACACGCGGCGTGGACAAGGTCAGTGGGACGAGTGACCGGACTGTCGCCGTAGCAGCCTGCGGGGGCTGTTGCTGTGCGGGCGAGCCGCTGCAGGCGCTCCACAAGACGCTGGCTGCCAGGAGCGCCGATATGACAGTGCGCTTCATGCGGTCATTCTACTCAGCAATCAGCGCCTCGATCTCCCGGCTGAGGTCTGAGGCACTGACCCGCTGGATAGCCACGTAGCGAACAATGCCAGATCGATCCACAATGAAAGTCTCCGGCACGCCCGTTATGTGGTAGGCGCGCGCGATAGTCTGCTGCACGTCGATTCCGACTGGATAAGTCGTGGCATACTCCTGCAGGTAGGCTAATGCGGCGGTCTCTGTATCGAGATAATCCACTCCCAGCAGGATGACGCCGCGGTCCTTATACTGCCGGTAGGCGGCTTCCAGCGCGGGTGCCTCTTTACGGCATTCCAGGCACCATGAAGCCCAGAAATTGATGACCACCACTTTGCCGCGCAGTTCCGATAAACGCACGGTCTCGCCAAGGCCCCCGCGGTAGTCTTTGTACAACGGCATACTGAAGTCGGGCGCGGGCGACCCCACAACAGGCCGCTTGCCTTGCTGCGCTGCCAGCAGCATCCCAATTACGAATACGCCGGCGAACGCAGCGACAATCAGGACGCCGGCAGCGAGTATCAACAGTCTGGCAGTTCGTTGTTTAGTGGTAGTCATCTGGTTCAGTGAATAATCAGCCCGGACTTAGCCGAGCGGCCCCGTTCCAAACAGCGCCAGGCGAGCCGCCGCCATGACGGCGATGGTGATGGCCGCCAGGACAAATCCGCCGTAGAAGTGCCCGGCAGCCATGCGCGCGCTGGTGAACTGGCCCACGCGCCGTGTAACCAGAACCAGAATCAGCGTTCCCAGCGCCGACATGATGACGGCGATCGCGGCGCTGTTAAAGACGGACAGCGGCAGCAGAACAGAAGGCCAGTTGGAAAAGGCCAGCGCATACAGCAGCGCCTGTGTCATTGCCATACCGGCGACATCTTTCCAATCCTTGAATAATTCCAGTTCGCGTTCCGGGCTCTGCCACAACGACTGGTTGACGAGAGGCACCAGAATCATGGCGATTGCGACGCCGGACGCCAGGCCGGTACCCAGCCGCAGATAGAGGTTGGGCGTGTACAGGCGCAGGATTCCCAGGTCGTACAGAAAGGCCTGGGTGCCGTCAAAGGCCATCACGCCGAGCAGCAGCACACACAGGCCCAGCCGCCAGCCACGGGGAAAAGCGGCCGCCCGCAATCGACCGCGCGCGGCGAAATACAACAGCGCCAGCAGCGCGCCGCCAAACATGCCGAACATACGCGCCTCAATAGGCATCTGCTCGCCGCCAATGTAGATGCTGTGCGCCGGCCGCTGCGGGCAGAACGGCGAGGCGATGAGGAAGAACTTCTGCATCCACGGAAGCGGCAGCAGCACGAGCAGAACCAGGATGTTTGCGGCGATCAATCCGAGGATCAACGTACTCAGCGGCGCTGATCGGGCGATCGCCCGGGTCGATTTACTCGCCATAACAACACTACTTTCTCGATACAGGATTTAACAGGTTCGTCCCGCCTGGCCTGTGTTGATGAGTTAACACCTGCACAAAGAGCAGCGCACTGAGCAGCCAAGTCATGACAACAGCATACACCATCATGGCCGGAACAAGCATGACGCCCAGCGGCAGCGGCGGATACCAGCCGTAGCCCGCGCGGCCCGGTGCGATTGGCGCGTAGTCGACGATATCGTGCAGGATCATCCACGCAATGACGGCATAGGTATTGCGCAGGCTATCGCGCTCCAGATACTGGTACAGCAGCAGACCTTCCACAGCCATCCCCAGGTGCGAGGCGAACATCAACAGCGAGACCGGCGTGACATCTCCGCTGCGCGCCCAGTATAGCGCCCAGTACAGCATGGTCCAGGTGCCGAACTTGATGTTGTAGACGATGGCCGTCCGGTTCAACAGATCGCTGGCTTTGTGGAGATGCAGCAGGATGAGCGCAAAACCGAACAGCAGGGTGGAGAAAGGCGAATCCGGTATAAAGGGCAGCGCCCACAACGGCGGATTGGCCGTTCGGATGAAATCCCCATACCAGAAGACGGCGCCGATGAAGGCGCCGGCAATGTTCAACGCGGCCAGGCCGTATGCCAGCAATGGAGTCCTGATGATGGTATCGGACCATCTGCGGATTGCGATTGTCATGTCAAGCGACCCGGATTTGCCAGATCATCAACGGCCGGCCGACCTCCTTTCACCTTCACACAATACACCGCGGGATTCCGTCTGTGAACATGCCACTTAGCCCGAACCGTATAGGCAATTCCGCTTGTTCGCAGATGACACCGCAACGGCAAGCCGACCTGATGAGCCATATTGCCTAGCAGGCGATGAGCAATCCGGCCCTTGGCCTGGGCTGATGAATCGCTATGCTCTTCAGCAGGCGTGAGGCGTGATTTATCGCGCCGCAAATCAGCGCAGGTGATACATGACGACCAGAAAAATCCGCGTAACGCACCGTCGACCGCAAAAGCGAAACAGATTGATGCGGCTTTTGGCTTTCAGCGCCATCGCCATACTCGTCATATTCGCGACTGGATATCTGCTGGTCTCAGCCTTCTCCAGGCCGGCACTGCCGAAGCTGCCGGGCAATGTGATCGATATCCGCGCCGATATGGGCGGTTTTGATGTGCAGAAGATACGTGTCAAAGTGGGTCAGCCGGTAACGATACGCCTGACCAGCCTCGACAACTCGCACCATACGGACGGCGGCGGCAAGCACCAGTGGGCGGTAGACGAACTCAACGCAAGCGTCATAGCCCCTCCGGAAGGTTCGAACACCATCACCTTCACGCCGGCCAGGGTCGGGGAGTTTGTCTTCTACTGCGACATCTGCTGCGGCGGCCGCGCCAACCCCACCATGCAGGGCAAAATCATCGTGGAAAGTTGAGCCATGGCGCCAACCTCTCCTGTCCGCCGGATCATCACTGTTTCGGCCCTTACCATCGTTGCACTGGGGGCGCTGGCATTGACCGGGTTGTGGCACCCGGCTGCACCCGCTGTGGCGATGCAGCGCTATCTGCCGCAGATCACGCTGCCCGCTGTCATTGTTGCGGGCCTGGTAGACGGCATCAACCCATGCGCGTTCACCGTATTGTTGCTGTTCATCACCGCCATGCTGGTGACGCTCCAGAGTGGCCCCTCGCAGACGGTGCAGGATGTCCGTCTGCGTATGCTGGGCAAAGGCGCGATTTACATCGCTGCCGTGTTCCTGACATATCTTGCCCTGGGCGTCGGTTTACTCCGGTCGTTCGACCTCTTCACGCGGGAGCACCTGCCGGCACGTATCGGCGCGTTAATGGCCATCCTGTTCGGTTTGTGGATGGTCAAGGACTTCTTTCTGCCCGACTGGGGCTGGCATCTGCATTCCCCCGGCCGCATCGGACAGATAGCGCGCCAATCGGCCCGCAAGGCGACTCTCCCTGCATTGATTACCGGCGGTTTTCTGATCGGCCTTTGCACCGTGCCGTGCAGCGGCGCGGTGTATCTCGGCGTGCTCAGCCTGCTGGCCCTGCAACCCACAGCGCTGCTGGGTTACAGCTACCTGGTTCTGTATAACGTCGTGTTCATCCTGCCGCTGGTAGCGATCCTGATCGCAGCATCGGCACGGCCGACACTGAACCGCCTGGCGCACTGGAATATCCACCATAAGGAATGGATGCGCCTGGTGCTGGGCGGAGGTGTCGTGGTGATGGGGCTGTTGATACTGTTTATGGTGTGAGGGTGCAGTCAGGATTTTCGAGCAATGCAGAAGGTATGGTGCCAGACATGATCACAAGGCGTTCTCGGATACTGTGGCCGATCGGAGCTGGATTGGCCGGAGCGATATTTCTCACGGCTGTTTACTTCGGCATCGTCTCACTGGCGGAAAGCCCGAAGCATGCGGCGGAATTATTCTGGGAAGATCGATTCATCGTCACGCCGATTGTCATTGGCTTTGGGGTACAGGCCGCTCTGTACACTATTCTAAAGAAGCGGCTTTATATTCCCGTGAACAGCTCCGGGCCGAGCGGCCCGCTGGTGGGCGCCGGCGGGACGACATCGACCGTGGCTATGGTGGCATGCTGCGCTCACCATGTCGCCGATGCATTGCCCGTCCTGGGCCTGACAGCCGCTGCTGCGTTCCTGGCCCAGTACCGCACCGCTTTCATGCTGGTCGGTCTGGGTACTACGGCGCTGGGTATCGCGGTTATGCTCATCATCCTGATCAAGGCGCGCCGGGATGCGACCCGGCACTTCGCACCCGTACTGGAGGTTCAATGAAAGCAGTTCATCTATTGCCTGCCCTCGTGATCAGTCTGTCCGTCGCGGGTTGTGCGGCGGCTGCGCCATCCGCAGCGCCCGGCAACGCGGCTCAGCAGGCGCCCGCGGCGACTGCGCGGGCCGAGTCCACGCCATCGCCATCGGCTGGCGCGGCAGGCCTGACTCGCTCCGACGAGCAAGGGGCTGTGACCGTCAAAGTCACGCCGCTGAATCTCTCATCCGCCGGCGCGACGGTCGACTTCGAAGTGGATATGAATACCCATTCAGTGGATCTGGGGATGAATCTGGCAAGCCTGGCCACACTGACCACTGACACGGGTTTGCGTGTAGCGCCGGTGAAGTGGGAAGCGCCGGGCGGCGGCCACCATGTGTCCGGCAGGCTGGTGTTCCCTTCGTCGGTGGATGGGCGGCCGCTGCTGAAGGGCGCGACCAAAGTGACTTTGTTGTTGCGCGACGTCGCAGCGCCGGAACGCACGTTTGTCTGGAGTATTCAATGAACAGAAAACACGCTCTCATCATGGTAATCTGCTGCCTCATTCCGATCGCAGCATTTGCGCTGATAGCAGTTTTCAAGGTGCCGGTGAGCGGCCTGCTGACCATCGCTCTGATTCTGCTGTGCCCGGTCTCACACCTGATCATGATGAAATTCATGCCACACGAGCATGAGGAGCATCATGCCGGTGTGGAGGCACGCGCGGTTCCCAAGAGCGGCATCAGCAATCCGTCGCCCAGACCGGGAGAATCCACTCCGGCCTGCCACTGACTGGCCGGCAGACTTCTGTCTGCGAAAACCTCGGCGCCGGTTGCCCGGCGCATCCGCCACCGCTTCGGAAGCGCTGCCGCTGACGCGACGCACGTAACGGCATCGTTCCCTCGCGTAAGCTGCATGGCCGTCCAGCAACACACGATTAAAGCCGGTAGCTGGGCTACAATCGTTGTGACCGGAACACCATCATCCCAGGACAACCATGCTTGCCAAAATAAACTCGTGCGCCGTCATTGGTCTTGAGGGAACCATCGTCGAGGTCGAAGTCGACAGCAGCCGCGGCCTGTCCTCGTTCACGCTGGTCGGCCTGCCCGATGCCGCGGTGAAGGAAAGCGCCGAGCGGGTGCGCACCGCCATCAAGAACAGCGGCCTGCACTACCCCACCAACCGCATCACGGTCAACCTGGCCCCCGCCGACCTGCGCAAGGTCGGCCCCAGCTATGACCTGCCCATCGCGCTGGGTATTCTGGCGGCTTCCGAGCAGGTAATGGGCGGTGAGCTGGAAGGGGCGCTGGTGCTGGGGGAACTGGCCCTGGACGGCGCTGTCCGGCACGTGCGCGGCGTGCTGCCGATGTCGGCAATGGCGCGCGATAAGGGCTACCGGCGTGTCTTTGTTCCCGCTGCGGATGCGCCGGAAGCCGCTCTGGTGCCGGGGGTGGAAGTGGTGGCTGTCAATACCCTGGCAGATCTGGCGTCGGCATTGAACGGCCTGCTGACCCTGCCCGCGGTTGCGCCGGATCCGCCCGATAGTATGGCGCTGGATAAGGCCGCGCAGGTGTCCATCACCGATTTCCGCGAGATCAAAGGGCAGGAAGTGGCGAAACGCGCGCTGGAAGTGGCGGCGGCAGGCGGACACAACGTACTCATGGCCGGTTCGCCGGGCGGCGGAAAGACCTTGCTGGCGCGGGCGCTGCCCGGCATATTGCCCGGCCTGACGATAGAGGAGGCGCTGGAAGTGACGCGCATCTATAGCGTGGCCGATATGCTCCCGCCGGATACGCCGCTCATCCGGGCGCGTCCCTTCCGCGCGCCGCACCACACCATCAGCCACGCCGGGCTGGTAGGCGGCGGCAAGATACCCCATCCCGGAGAGATCACACTGGCTCATCGCGGGGTGCTGTTCCTGGATGAGCTGCCGGAATTCGACAGCCGCGCTCTGGAAGTGCTGCGGCAGCCGATGGAAGACAAGTTCGTGTCCATCGGCAGGGCAGCGGGCACGCTGACCTTCCCGGCCAACTTCATGCTCGTCGCGGCGATGAACCCCTGTCCGTGCGGCTGGTACGGCGATCCCATCAAGCCGTGCACCTGCTCGCCGGCGATGATCAGCCGCTACCAGCACCGCATCTCCGGCCCGCTGCTGGACCGCATCGACATCCACCTGGATGTGTCGCGCGTCGACTACGAAAAGCTGAGCGACGCGCGGACGGGCGAAGCATCCGAGGTCATCCGCAAGCGGGTGCAGGCCGCGCGCGACCGGCAGGCGCAGCGCTTCAAGGGCACGCCGCTGGCCTGCAACGCCGACATGGGCGTGGCCGACGTGCGCGTGCATTGCGCGCTGGACGACGCCGGGCGCGGGTTGATGAAGGCAGCCATGAACCAGTTGCAGATGTCCGCGCGGGCGTTCCATCGCGTGCTGAAGCTGGCGCGCACCATCGCCGACCTGACGGGAAGCGAGGTCATCAAGGTCGCGCACCTGGCGGAGGCGCTGCAGTACCGGCCGAGGAGACAGGAGATGTGAGTGATTTCGATGCCCCAGGCCACGTTCGGCGCGTCGATCGTCAGATTCCGCAGCAAATACGGGTAAATCGCGGCTTGCGCGCGTCGTCGGCTCAGGTTGGGACCGGGATAGATCGCTGTGATCCCCATCTCCTGCATGTGCCGTTGGGCCGCCTTACGATTGATGTCCAGCTCGGCCGCGATTTTGCGTGACCCATAGAACGGATAAGCCGTGTGCAGTTCATCGATCTTGTTCTTGAGCGCCAACTCGGCGCTGGAGACTTCCACCGGCACGTAGTACAGCCCGCTGCGATTCAGACTCAGCAACTCGGCTTGCTTCTGGATGTCAAACGCCGCGCCGGTCCAATCGATCCGTCCGACCCGCTCCTGGCGCGTCAACTGTGTGGCCAGCGTTTTTTTAGCCAGTTCAGTTCGCTGGTCAGCCGCCCGATCTCGGCATACAGCGCCTCGAGTTCCGCATCATGGGCAGCGCGTTGCTTCTGGATCTCACGTTGCTCATTGTCAAACAGGCTCGGCAGACCTTTGAGCACCGTGGCTCGCCATTGACTCAACTGAGTCGGCGCCACCTTGCGCTCGCTGGCGACTTGTCCGATCGTCTTATCACCGCGTAGCACCTCCAGTG
>JAKALH010000126.1 GCA_021813225.1 Chloroflexota bacterium | reverse complement strand
CCCAACGCCTGCTGCGTGTTCGCCTCCCCCAGCCGATCTCCTATCGCTCTGAATATCGGCAGCGCCGCTTCATACGCCGCACGCGCTCCGCCCAGATCATCCTCCCGCAGCGCCAGGTCGCCCAACGCCCGAAGCGTGTTCGCCTCGTCTTGTTGATCGTCCAGTTGGCGCGCCAGTTCCAGCGCGGCCAGCGCGTGCTGTTTCGATTCGACCACCCGGTCGCCGTAATAAAGCAACCGCGCCAGCCGCGTGTGCAGATCGAACAACGTGCGCTTAGGCGTATCAGCGGCTTGTTCGTATTCGTCCAGCAGGCCCTGGTACAGGCGCAACTGGCGCGCCATCTCATCCGGGCTGTCGGTGCTGACGTCGAGAGCCCGCTCAGCCTGCCAGGCGGTTTCGCGCGGCCCCTGCGCGGCGTCCGGGTGGCTGATGCGAAAATCGAACACCCCGCTGCGCTGCGACCAGAAGTTGGGCGCGTTGCGGATGGCCTCGCCGCGCGCTTTAGGCGTGATCCAGAACACCAGCCCGTGCGGACGCGCGGACAGGTAATCCCGCTGCATATCCAGCCCGCGCCAGGCCTCCGTGCCTGCGCGCTCCAGGTCATACAGAAATACGACGGCGCGCTCGCCACGCTGTTCCTCAGTCAAGTGATTCAAATACCGATGAGGTTCCGCTTCGAGCGGCGAGTACGTCCATTCAAAAACCGGCAACGGGGCCAGCGCGGTGCGCAACGCGGCAACCACCTGCTCGCGCGCCGGGACGCTGCTGTAGAGCGCGACGGCGAAGCAGCCGTGAACGGCGTAACGCAGCAGCGTCAGCAGGTTGGCGAAGTCCTCGCGCGCCAACACATCAGGCAGGAAATTGCGCGCCTGCTCTAGTGCCGGCGCAATATCAGGATTGGGCGGCGGGGGCATACGCGTGCTCCTCAACCAGCGGCAGAATGACAGGGCGCACGTCGCACCACACATCTCCATTCTCGTATTCGAGCAGCGCACGCATGCGCAGCAGATCCTGCATCTGGTCGTCGCTGTTCAGCCACTTATCGGCGTGGCGCTTAGCCAGCAGGGGATAATCATCGCTTCGCAGAGCGGCGGTGAAATCCTTGCGCAATTCTGCGATGGCTCGGATCGTGTCTTGCTCTTCGATGCATGTACACTGGCGCGATAAGGCGCGATAAGCCGCTTCGCTGACCAGTTCAATCAGGTAGCGCATGATGCCGCCGCTGCTTTCGATCACGCTGTTGCGCGCACCATGCGTAATTAACCCCCAATCCATGCGGCGCGCCAGCGCCTTTACCATCACCTTCCAGCCGTCGGAGTTTTTCGAGCCATCGCGTTTTTTCAGGACGATGTTCGGCATGCGATGGGTGTGAAAGTAACGTTTGATGTCGCCAAATTCACGTGAGTGGCGCAGTTCAATCGGGAAGGTGTAGATCACCGAGGCATTAAAGCCTGCCAGAGTTTGCGCGTGCTTAAAGAAGATATTCTCGGCGCGTTCTTTTTCAGTCTTGTCGGTATCCTCGACCACCAGCAGGACGGGGCGGTGATAGCGCTGCTGGATTTCACCGCTCAAAAGATTCACACGACGGATCACCTCAGACAGGCGATCTTACATCTCCCTGCGTATGGATTCGCGGGTATTCGACTCGTCCTTGAAACGGGCCTGGAACTCAACTGACAGGCTCTGCACCACGCCGGCGCCCAGTTTCAGGCTGACATCTTCCAGGGCGACCCGTTTGTGATACGGCACCTTGCCAAAGATGACCAGGTCGATCATGCGCCCGATGTCATCCCACACGTCCGCAATGACCTGACCAGGCGCTTTGTCGATCCAGCGCTGCTCGGTTGCCGTCCTGAACAGCGCCATCGCCATGATGAGAATCACATCCACATACGTCAGGTCGGACGGCGAAACGGTTTCCGCCGTGTTAACAGCCACCACGAAAAAGCGATCGCCCAGTTCTTCGATCAGCTTGTTCAACTCAGTAGATTTGCCACTCCCGCTATGGCCGGTAAAAAGCATTTTGGCTGGATTTACACGCGCTCCGCGCTCCAGGTCGTCTATCATCTGCTGCCGTAGAATAGCGCCGCGTTCGGTGTAATAAGCCGTTAACGCCTCGCCGGACAGCGGCGCGCGGGGGTCGAATACACCGATTACTTCGTCGAGTGTGCGTGCGGGACCAAGTGCCATACGGGGTATTCTAGCGCAACCATAAGGCTTGGAGGCAACAAAAAACCTGACAGGTGTTGGCGGTGGATACACCACTGAGCCTGTCAGGTTTGAGGACCGAGTTGAAGATGTCTGACTTCTGGCAGAAGTCAGACATCTTACTGTCTACGCGTTCAACGACTGGCGCAGCGCGGTCAGCTTGCCGTTCACGCTGCCGTCGACGACTTTATCGCCCACGCGCACGACCAGCCCGCCCATGATGGCGGGGTCGACGTCGAAGGTCACCTCGCCCAGTTGGCCGACCTGGCGCGCCAGATCGGCCTTCACGGCGGCCTGTTCGTCGGCGGACAGCGGCAGCGCTGAAGTGACATTCACGCCGGCAGGGCCGCTGACTTCCACGCCGGAAAGCAGCGTGGCCGGCACCTTGGCGAAGAAGTCGTCGATGAGAACCTGCTGGCGCCGCGCGTCCAGCGAATCGCCGATGATCTTGTTGGCGGCGGCCATAGCCAGCGCGCCCACCTGCGAGCGCAGGCCGGCCAGCATCTGGTTGCGCTCGGCCACCGCGTCGATACGCGCCTGCTGCCTGATGTGCTCGGCTTCCGCCTGCGCGTCCTTGCGGATGCGCTCGATTTCCGCCTGCGTGGTCTGCATCGTGTCGGCGCGCAGCTTCTGCGCTTCCACGTTCGCCTCGCTCAGGCGCGCCTGATAGTCGCGCTCGACATTAGCCAGCCGCTCGTCGGCCTTGCGCGCGTTCTCCAGGCTTTCTTCGATGCGCGCGCGGCGGTTATCCAGGCCTTTCAGAATCGGCCGGATGATCAGCCCGTTCAGGAACAGGATGAGGAAGACGAAGTTGACGATCTGCGCAATCAGCAGAAATGCGTTGATGCCCAGACCGCCGAATGCGTCGCCGCCGCCCGCCGCCATCACCCCGGTCATTGCTGGTAACAACATGGCAGACATCCTTTTAGATGGCGAACAACAGCAGGAACGCGATCACCAGCGCGAAAATCGCCAGCGATTCCGCGAACGCGATGACCAGAATCATGTACGTCTGCAGTGTGGAAGTCACTTCCGGGTTGCGCCCGATGGAGATCAACGCCCCCAGGCCGGCCAGGCCGATGCCGATGCCGGGCCCGATCATGCCCGCGCCGCCGGCCAGGCCGGCCCCGATGAGTTTGCCAAGTTGCTTTGCTGCTTCTGGATCCATTCAACCTTCTCCCTTTAATGTAACCTGCTTAATGAGCGAGCCGATGTTATTGTCTGTTCAGTGTTCCGTGTGCGCCACGGCCAGCGACGTGAACACCACGATGAGCATCATGAATACGAAGGCCTGAATGATCGCGATGGCGAACTCCAGCGCCAGGAACAACGTCGGCAGAATCATCGGGAAGATGAACGCCATGACGAAGACGAGAATCGACCCGGCAAACATGTTGCCGAAAAGCCGGAACGAGAACGAGATGATGCGGATGAACTCCGACAGCAGTTCGAGGAAACCGACCCCGAACTGGATGTAGTTGGTCAGCCCCGTCATGCCGGAACCGGCGTGGCGCAGGGTGTTGATGCGGAAGAAATTGCCGAAGTAACGCACCCCGTTGGCGCGCACGCCCTGGATTTCGATGAACAGGAACGCCACCAGCGCCATCGCCAGGGTCGTGCTCAGGTCGGACGTCGGGCGGCGCAGGAACGGGATCACCGTGACGCCGCCAGCGCCGACCGGCGCGCAATCCTTGGCCGCAGTCGTCTTGACCTGCTGGCCGGTCAGCACGGTGACGCCGCCGACATCCACCGAGCAGAAACCGCCGGTGGCGAGGTGCTCGACCACGCCGATCGACTCGTGCCCGGGCACCAGTTCGAAGAAGCCCGCAATCATGATGAAAGTGAAGGCGGCGACCGCAATCGGCACGACGGCGCGGGCGCGCGCGCCCAGGGTCGGCACGATGTAGTTCTTGTGCAGCAGTTCGATATAGGCTTCCCAGGCGTTGGTGAACCAGTTGCTGGGCTTGATGCCGATGCCCCGGCGGCCCAGGATGACCAGCACGATGATGACGGCGTCGACGATCAGCGTCGTGAAGAGGGTGTTATACAGGCCGACTTTCAGGCCGAAGATGTCGATGGTCGGCTGGATGAGCAATTCGCCGGGCACCACGATGGTGGGGATGAAAGCGGTGAATTTGACGTTCTGCCCGTTGATCGGCAATACGATGCCGCTGCCGAAGTTGCCGAGCACGCAGCCCAGCACGCAGGCAAAGATGAGGATGGCGAGGAGCACAATGGTTCTCGGTTTCATGTGTCTTTTTAAACGTTGTCCAACATCGATCTTACCTTGAAGTTTACCGGCAATACGCGTGAAACGCTAGCGCTTTGCAGGCGCCAGCGAGTCTCCCCGCGCGCCCTCGCCCGGCGCCGGCTCCTGCTCCTGCGGAGGCGGGTGCCGGCTCTGCAGATAGTCCTGGTACTGCGCGCGCGCCCGCGCCGACGCCCGCATGGCGGCGCGGTAGGTCAGCCAGACCGATACGGGCATGCTGATGACGGCGAGCGCCAGGATAAAGAGCGGCCGGGTGCCCAGCGCCGCATCCAGGAAAAACCCGAGCGCCAGTGCGCCGAGCGTCAGCCCTCCGACGATGGCGGCGACCTGCACGACCAGTCCCGCGACCACGCCGGGGGGCAGCGCGCGCGACAGAATGACGATGGGAGATTCCTTCCGGCTACTCATGAGCGCGTGAATTTTAGCACAGCGCCTAGTTCAAAAACGACTTCGCCGCCGCCAGCGCCAGGTTCCAGAACGGCGTGGAAACGACCGTAATCACCAGCACCGCCACCGCCGTAATCAGCACCACCCAGCGCGCCATCACCGGCACCGGGAACGGGCGGGTCTCATTCGGGCTGCGCTCCACATACATGGCGCGCACCACGCCCAGGTAATAGAACACCGAAATGAGCACATTGATGACGCCGATCACGGTCAGCCCCACCAGCGTCTCGTTGATGGCGGAGCGGAACAGGAACAGCTTGCCGACGAAGCCCACCAGCGGGGGCGCGCCGACCAGGCTCAACAGCACCGCCACCATAGCCAGCGCCAGGTACGGCGAGCGCCGCGCCAGCCCGTTGAAGTCCTTCAGGTCGTCGCCGCCCACGCGCTGCGACACCAGCCCGACGATGGCGAACGCGCCGATGTTGGTGAACATGTACGTGGCGATGTAGAAAATCACGGCGGCGATAGCCGTCGGCAGGGCATCCTGCAGCTCGCCGCGCGTGGCCGCGTAGCCCAGCGCCGTCACGCCGATCAGGATATAGCCGGCGTGCGCGACGCTGGAGTAAGCCAGCATACGCTTGACGTTCGTCTGGGTGATCGCCAGCAGGTTGCCCAGGGACATCGTCAGAATCGCCAGCGGCTGCATCATCGACACCCACACGATGGAAGCCTGCGTCTGGTTCTGCGGCAGCGGCGAGAAGACATACAGCAGGAAGCGCATCAGGATGGCGAAGCCGGCGGCCTTGGAAGCCGTGCTGATGAACCCCGTGACGGGGGTCGGCGCGCCTTCGTACACGTCGGGCGCCCAGAAATGGAACGGCACCGCAGTCGTCTTGAAGGCGAACCCGACGACCACCAGCAGCAGCGCGAACACCGCCGCCATCGACGGCGCGCCCGCCTGCAGGTTCACGACGACCCTGGCGATATCCTGGTAGCCCGTGTGGCCGCTCAGGCCGTATACCAGGCTCAGCCCGTACAGCATGATGGTGGAAGCCACCGCGCCGAAGATGAAATACTTGATGCCCGCCTCGGCGCTGCGCGGCGTGTCGCGCATGAAGCCGGCCAGCAGATACAGCGCCATGCTGGCGGTTTCGGTCGCCAGGTAGAGCAGGATGATGTCGTTCGACGCCGCCATCAGGGACATGCCCATGGTAGCCAGGATGATCAGCGCGTAGAACTCGCCGCCGGCCTTGACCGGCCGGAAGTCGATCGAGGCGATGCACGTCAGCGCGCCCGCCACGATGAAGATGGCGTCGAACACATAGGCGTACAGGTCGTTGCGCACCATGCCGCCCAGCAGCGCGGTGGTCTTGCCGGCGGCCGGCGGCGCCAGCACCGCGGACAGCGCCAGCACGGCCAGCATGCCGAACGCCGACAGCACGCCCAGGGCGCGCCGGTTCAGGCCGGGCAGTTTGAGAAAGTCCAGCCCCAGGATGAAAAACGCCCAGAGGGTCAGGCCGATCTCCGGCGCAACTGCGAGTAATTCTGATGGATTAAATGGATTGTCGAACATATCTCCGTTTGCCCGTTTGTCTGCCTGTGCCGCATCAGCCGCCGACGGCGCCCAGCGCCTTCACAATCAGTTGCACGCCGCTCTGCACGACCGCCATCACCGTGTTGGGCATGATGCCCACGACGATCAGGACGCCCGACATGAACACGATGGCGACCTTCTCCAGCGCATCCAGCCCCGGCAGGCGCTGCCATTCGGGGTTGGCCGGCTCGGAAAAGTACACGCGGTAAGCCGCGCGCATCGTCCACGCCGCGGTGATCAGAACCACCAGCACGCCGGCAATGGCAATGTAGCCATACCACCAGTTCAGCGCGCCGGGCACGATCAGGCTATTGGTCTGCGCCGCCTGCCACAACCCCATGAAAATCTGGATTTCCGCCAGGAAGCCCGGCAGACCCGGCATGCCCATGGCTGTCAGCGCCGCAATCACAAAGCCGACCGCCGCCAGCGGCATCACGCGCATGAAGCCGTTCAATTCGTCGATGTTGCGGTTGTGCGCGCGCCCGTATACCATGCCGACCAGGGCGAACATCAGGCCGGTCATCACGCCGCCGGCGAACAGCTCCAGCCCCGCGCCGTTCAGCCCGAACTCGTTCAGCGCGGTGATGCCCAGCAGCACCAGTCCCAGGTGGCTGACCGAGGCGAAGCCGACGATATACTTCAGGTCTTTCTGGTTAAAGGCGATGAACCCCGCGTACAGCACGTTCGCCAGCGCCAGGAACGCCACGATGGGCAGGAAGTATTTGGCCGCTTCGGGCATCAACTGCACGCCGAAGCGCAGCGCCGCATACGCGCCGGTCGCCTTCAGCACACCGCCATGCAGCATGGAGACCGCCGTAGGCGCCGCCGCATAGCCATCGGGCGACCAGTTGTGCAGCGGCCACAGGCTGGCCAGCACGCCGAACCCGACGAAGATCGCCAGGAACCACGGGCGCATCTGCGCGAACTGCGCCGCCGGCATGTTGCGCACATTCTCGGCCAGCTTCACAAAGTCGAAGGTGGCGCCGGCCTGAAAGTACACGACCAGCAGGCCCAGAAGCGCCACCAGCGAGCCGACGAACAGATAAATCGTCAGCTTCATGGCGGCATATTCGCGGCGCGTGCTGCCCCAGCCGGCGATGAGCACATAGACGGGGAACAGCACCAGCTCGTAGAAAATCAGGAACAGGAAGATATCCAGCGACATGAACGCGCCGAACAC
>JAKALH010000125.1 GCA_021813225.1 Chloroflexota bacterium | reverse complement strand
AAAGACATCGAGCACCGTGCCCAGCGGGCACAGCCAGCCGCACCAGGCGCGCCCGAACACCAACGTGAGCAGCACGATGAACAGCGCCAGCGCCGAGCCGACCAGCAGTGCCCGGCTGGCGATAATACCCGCCAGCATCCCCAGCGGGTCCAGCCGTATAGGCGCATTGACCAGTTCAGCCGGCCAGCCGCCGCGCCGCGCCGCCACAAACAGCGCGAGGAATGCCAGCAGCGCTGTTGCCTGCACGGCCTGCCGCGCGCGCCGCCAGCGTCTGGGGGTCATCGTTACGGAGAACCTTTTCATCGCTATGGCCATCACCCGTTGCGGGTGCGTGATCAGACTGCAATATGTTCAATCCTCAAGTTGCCCAGGTCGCTGCGGCCCAGCTTCATGGCGGAAGCCGCCGCAATGTACGGCACATCCAGCGGCTGCATGCCGAACAGCGTCGCCGCATAGCTGTCGGCGGCCACCACGTCGGCGCCGGCGATGACGGTATCGATTTTCTGCACGTCGTTCAGGCTGCCGCCGGTGGGGCCGTTATTGCGCAGGATGCGCACGGCATCTACGACAGTCAGTTTCAGCGGGACGCCGCTGGCCAGGTCGGCGGTGCGCTGGCCGATGTTGAAGTGCATGGCCTGCCGCTCGATCATGATGCCCATCAGGTTCTTCATCCCGCACGACAGCTTTGCCAGCGAGTGCTGCTTGGCAATCGGCGCGTCGATAACCACGTCGGCCTTGAGAATATCGCCGTACACGGTGCAACTGCGCAGGTCGACCCCTCTGGGCAGTTCCAGTTTGACGAACTTCAGGCTGCTCATGATCTCCATCTCGCCGCCTGCCGCGACGGCCTGCCCGCGGATATCGCTGCGGGTGTAGGCCTCTTCCGGCAATCCGCCGAACGGGAAGTCCATGATGCGCACACGCCGCGCCCCGGCGCCTCTGCACAGCCTGACCAGCGCGCCCACCACCCAGGGGTTGGTGGTGACGGCGTATTGATATCCGTAGTAGCCCACGCTGATGTTGGGTTTGATGATGACATCGTTGCCGGGTTTCACGAAACGCTGGATGCCGCCCAGCGCAGCCAGCGCATGGTTGACCAGTTGCTCGGGGCTGTCTCCGCCGCGCGCCACCGCCAGGTCAGGGGGATTGGAGCGCGTCGGCGCGGGTGCGAGTGTCGGCGCAGGCGTAGCGCGCGGCACGCCGCAGGCGGCCAGCAGCCAGCCGGCCGCACCTGCGCCAAGGCCGGTCGCCAGCCGTCGCAGAAATACCCGGCGGGTATGACTCACGGTATCAGCCTCCTACCGCGATCTGCTCGATTTTCAGGTTTGCCAGGTCGCTGCGCCCGATCCCGCTGGCTACGCCGGCGACGATGTAATCCAGTTGATCGGGTTTCATGTTGAACAGCGACGCGGCGAAGGCATCGGCAGCCACGATGTCGGGCGAGGCAATCAGCGTGTCCAGTTCCTTCACATCGGCCAGGTTGCCGCCGGTCGGGCCGTTCGCCACCAGGATGCGCACGGCATCGACGACGGTCAGCGCCGGCTTGATGCGACTCGCCAGGTCGGCCAGGCGCTGGCCCATGTGCACATGGATGCTCTCGCGGTTCTGGATGGCGCCCATCAGGTTCTTCATGCCCAGCGTCAGACGAGCCAGGCTGTGGTTTTTGGCAATCGGCACGTTGATAATGACATCGGCCTTCAGGATATCCTCGTAGATGGGCCAGCTCTTGATGTCTTTGCCCTGCGGGATATCGGTCTTCTTGAACTTGCGCGCTGTCATCTGCTCCATCGCGCCGCCAGCGGCGTTGACCTGATCCTGGATGCCGCTGATGGCGTAGGCCTGCGCCGGCGTACCGCCGAACGGGCTGTCCATCACACGCACGCGCGCCGCTCCGGCGCTTTTGCACAGTCTGACCAGCGCACCGACCACCCACGGGTTGGTCGTGGCCGCGTATTCGTAGGTGTGGTAGGCCACGCAGATATTGGGTTTGATGATGACATCGTTGCCCGGTTTCACAAATCGTTCGATGCCGCCCAGCGCGGCCAGCGCGCGGTTGACCAGTTCCTCGGGCTGTTTGCCGCCGCGCACCACTACCAGATCAGGGTAGCTCGCCGTCTGCGGTGTAACAGTGACCACAGCAGTTTGCGTCGCCTGAGGCAGCGCCGTCGCCGCAGGCTGGCGGGTGACCGCCGCTGTACTCGTCGCCGTCATAATCGGCGCCGCAGTCGGCTGGATAGTGGGGGCCGCTGTTGCCTCAGGAATTCGAGTGGGAATTGCGGTGGCCGGTTGCTGGCATGCCGCCAGTAGAAGCACCCCGGAAGTAGTCAGGCCCGTTGCCGTAAGCCGGCGCAGAAACTCCCGTCGCGTGATGCATGTCATAACGATATACTCCCGCTGCCGCCGGGGAGCGCCCCGGTTGGGAAGCCTTGACTTACCAAATTACACCTGCTGAGGCGGCTCCACAATTGTCATTGCGCCTGCCTTGTGCGTGCGGTTTGTCAGTACCGACCGGCACATTGAGCCGTCGATGATGTCAGCGGTGCGAATGACCCGTCCGCTTGATGAGTTGCGGTAACATTCCGGCAACCTGTATTGTCGGAGAGATGAAGAAAATGGAAGCCCGGACGCCTGCCCTGCTGGACGACTATCTGTTCGATTTACGCGGTTATCTTGTTCTGAAGGATGCGGTAGAGCCTGAACTGCTGGAACGGTTGAACCGCGCGGTCGATGCGGTGCCGCCTCTGCAGATGGGCGAGTGGCTGGGCAACGCCCATCGCCGCGACTACACCAGAGATACCGGCTTCGAGCTGCACAACTGCGTCGAGCTGGGCGGCCCATTTGAGGAACTCATCGACCATCCGGGCTGGATCAATTACCTGCGGCATTACTGCGGCGAAGAGCAGTCGTATGTCGAGGGGCTGTTCATCGATGAGTGCATCCTGTCGGTGCGCGGCCCCGGCGGCCATCATCCGGTGCATTCCGGCGGCTACCGCGGCGCGCTGCGCGGAGCCTATCACTACGCCAACGGCGTGTTCCGCTGCGGGCAATGCAATATCATCCTGGCGCTGACCGACATCAGCCCCGGCGACGGCGCGACGATGGTGATACCGGGCAGCCATAAATCCAACTTCCCGCATCCGCTGCAGGGCGACTACGCCCGCGGCGACCGCATGGACAACCTGGCGGGCGCCGTCGAGGTCCCGCTGAACAAGGGCGATGCGGTGTTGTTTGTCGACGGCATCATGCACGGCGGCAGCAGCCGCATCAACCAGGGCGAGCGCCGCGTGGTCATCTACCGCTACGGCGCAAGCTGGGCGGCCACGCGCTTCGGGTATGAGTACTCGCAGGCGCTGCTCGACCGGCTCACCCCGGAGCGCCGCAGGATTCTACAGCCCATCCCGCCGCTGCGCCCGCCCGTGCGGGCTGCCTGACCGCAGATTAACCTGAGGTGGCTATGACAACTGTACTGGTGACCGGCGCCGCCGGGATGCTGGGGCGGCAGCTTCTGCCGCGGCTGATCGCCGCGGGCTATGCCACGCGCGGCATGAGCCGGCGCGCGCGGCCCGCCGGCATCCCTGACAACGCCGCATGGTTCAGCGCCGATGTGGAAACCGGCGCCGGGCTGGCTGATGCGCTGGCCGGAGTCGAGGTGGTCGTGCACGCCGCCAGCAGCGCGCGCGTGCGATCGTATGAAATCGACGTGGAAGGCACGCGGCGGCTGGTCGACGCTGCCGCCGCGCGCGGTGTTGCGCACTTCATTTACATTTCCATCGTCGGCATCGAACGCATCCCCACGCCCTATTACAAAAACAAGGTTGCCGCCGAGGAAACCATTATCGCGGGCCGTGTTCCGTGGACGATCCTGCGCGCGACGCAGTTCCACGACCTGATCGACCGCTTCATCGCCGGCTACCTGCGCGGACCGTTCGCGCTGGCGCCGCTGTCGTATCGCTATCAGCCGGTCGACGCCGGCGAAGTCGCGGCAGCATTATGCGAGTGCGCCATACGCGGCCCGTGCGGACGCGCCCCCGACATGGGCGGCCCGCAAGTCCACACCATCGCGCAACTTATCAAGCCGTGGCTGGCAGCGCACCGCCTGCGCCGCCTTGTCATCCCGCGCATCGAGCGGGACGAAGTGGCGCGCGCGTTCCGCCTGGGCTACAACACCTGCCCCGACAACCGGCAGGGGCGCATCGCGTGGGAGGAATGGCTCAGGACGCGCGCTGCTCAACCGTGAAGAGCGTGTACTCGCCGGGGCGGGCCAGCGCCACGCCCACCATGCAGATGACGCGCCGGTTGTCGATGTCTTTCTGGGTCATGGTGCCGCGGTCGCAGCGCGCGAAGAACGCATCGTCGGCGTGTTGGCCGCGCAGGCGCCCGGCGCGCCACTCGCCGCGCAGGATGTCCTCGACATTCTGCGCCACGCGCTCCCACAACGCTTCGCCGTTCGGCTGCGCAGCCACCCAGCTCAGCCGCGCATCGATGCGTTCCTTTAATACATCGAGATACTCGCGCTGCGGACCGGCGGCCACCGACCGCCCCACGCCTTCCATCAGGCGGACGACGGCGTTTCCCAGTACACGCAGAATCGTTTCTGAACTGAACATCGCATCCACTCACCACACCGCAAGTGCGGGGCGATATACTCACGCCAGTGCCGCAAGCCCGTCGTAGACCGGCTTGAGCGCCGTATAGGTCTGCTGGAACAGCGGGTACAACGGCTCGTAAATGGCCACATGGCGCGGGTCGGGCACTTCCGCCGGCGCCACCGGAATCAGCCGCTCGACGACGCCGAAATCCGGGAACAGCCCCACGCCGATGCCGCCGGCAATGGCGGCGCCGAGCGATGTCGCCGCCGAATCGAGCTGCGGGCGGGACAGCGCCATGCCGTACACATCGGCCACAATCTGCCGCCACAGGGCGCTGCGCATCCCGCCCCCGATGACGCGCATCGACCGGATGCCGGCCGGCCCGACCGTGCCGCGCAGCACATCCAGTATCCAGCGCATATTGAACGCCACGCCTTCCAGCACCGCGCGGGCCATCTCGGCGCGCCCGTGCGACATGGCCAGACCGACAAAGGCGGCGCGGGCGCGCGGGTTCCAGTGCGGGCTGCGCTCGCCCAGCAGGTATGGCAGGCACAGCACGCCGCCGGCGCCGGGCGGCGCTTGAGCCGCCAGCGCGTCCAGCGCCGCATGCCGGCCGTCGGGCGCGCCTTCCTCGCGCAGCAGGCGTTCCAGCCAGTCGAACGCGCCGCCGGCAGCCTGCATGTTGCCCAGCGAGAAGTACAGCGCCGGGTCCAGCGCCGCAAAGTTGACGATGCGCTGTTGCGGGTCGAACATGGGTTCAGCGGTGCTGAGCGCCATCCACGACGAGGAGCCGATATAGGTATAGGCATCACCGGCGCGGACGACAGCGGAGCCGACCGTAGCGCAGGCGCCGTCGCCGCCGCCGATGACGACCGGCGTCCCCGCCAGCAGGCCGCTGGCGCGCGCCGCGCGCGGCGTCACTTTCCCGATGACCGCCGTCGACGGGTGCGCCGGCGGGAAAATATCGCGGCGCAGTTCGAACGCGCTCAGCAGTTCATCCGACCAGCGCCGCTCGCGCAGGTCGAATACCTGTGTGCCCGAAGCATCCGAATAGTCGGTGGCATATACATCCGTCAGCAGCAGGGCGGCGTAGTCTTTCGGCTGCAGGATGAAGGCGGCGCGCCGGTAGAGGTCCGGCTGGTTGTCCTTTAACCACATCACCTTGGCGGCGGTATAAGCCGGGCTGACGCGGTGGCCGCTGAGCCGGTATACGCGCTCAGAACCGGCGATGGCCATGCGCTCGGCCTGCAGCACGGCGCGCTGGTCGGCCCAGATGATGGCCGGGCGCAGCGGCGCACCGTGCGCATCGACAGCCAGCGCCCCCTGCATGTGCCCGCTGAAGCTGACGGCGGCGACCTGTCCCGGCTCGATGCCGCTTTGCGCCAGCAGGCGTTGCGTGCACACCATCAGCGCGCGTTCCCAGTCCGCGGCGTCCTGTTCGGCCCAGTTCGGGTGCGGATAGGACGTCGCATAACCTTCGAATGTCGCCGCGACCGGGCGACCGGCGGAGTCGATCAGCGTCGCCTTGTTGCCCGTCGTGCCCAGGTCGTGCGCCAGAATGTATGTCGCGCTGGTCATGTTGCATCAGGTAGAACGAATCGCCTGTTCTGCCGGCTTCCCCTACTTCGCATCGAGCACCGCATTCAGCGTAATCGTCCTGTTATCGCGAATCAGCGTGAGTTTAACCGTGTCGCCGGGGCGCCTGGATGTTTCCAGATAGATGGTCATGGCATCGCGCGTATAGATCGGTTTGCCGTCGATGGCCGTCAGGATATCGCCGCCGGTCAGGATGTAGCCGCCATACGTGCGCAACCGCTGCGTCGCGCCGCGCACCCCCGCTTTGTCTGCGGCGCTGCCCGGCTGCACCTGAGCGATCAGCAATCCCTTCTGCACCGGCAGGCTTAAGGCGTTTGCCAGATCGCTGTTGATTTCGTAGGCGTTGAAGCCCAGCGACGGATGCACGACTTTGCCGGTGGCGATCAGTTGCGGCACGATGCGTTTGATGGTGTCGACGGGGACGGCGAAGCCGATGCCCACCGAGCCGCCGGTGGGGCTTTGGATGCTGGTATTCACACCGATGACCTGGCCCTGCAGGTTAATCAGCGGTCCGCCCGAATTGCCGGGGTTGATGGCGGCGTCGGTCTGGATCATCTCGCCCAGTGCGGCCTGGTTCCCGCGCTCGATGGTGCGCCCCAGCGCACTGATGACCCCGGTCGTCAGCGTGCGGTCCAGCCCGAATGGATTGCCGATGGCGATGACGCGCATGCCGACCTTCAGCCCGCCCGAGACGCCCAGCGGCAGCGGCTTGAGCAGGCCGGGCTTTACGCCATCGATCTTCAGCACCGCCAGGTCATTGTAAGCGTCGGAGCCGACGATGGTGGCCTTCGCCGAAGTGCCGTCGGCCAGCACCACCTCGACATCCTGCGCCTGGTCGATGACGTGCTGATTGGTGACGATGTGGCCCTGGCCGTCATAGATGAAACCGGAGCCGGTGCCTTCCTGCGGCACGGTGCCGCGGTAAAAGTCGAATACCTGCGACTTGCTGGTGATGTGCACCACCGACGGGCTGGCCTGTTCATACAGGTTGACGTACAGGTTTTCCAGGTCGTCCACGATCTTGATGATCGGCGTGGCGGTCGGACCGGGCGTGGCCGTAATGACAATGGGCGCGACGGTGATGACAACAGGCGCAGCAGTAGCAGCAACCCCCGGCGTGGCGGCTGTTGCCAGCGTGGCAGGCGCGCCGAAGCGCGGCACAAACGAACATCCCAGAATGACGACTGTCAGTCCGCTGAGCAGTAACGGTAATCGACGCATAAGGTTACTATACTGCCCGGAAGTGAGAAGCTGATTAGGGTGTTGCTGCTGCCGATGATGTGGCCTTCATTGGTTGACCAGCGATAAAAAACGCCCCGCACCTGCCAGGTGCGGGGCGGATATTGTGAAGTGTTCCGGCTCAGGCGGCGCCTATTGCGGACGTTCGCCAACGGTCACCTTCACGTTCTGCTGCTTGCCGTTGCGGATGATGGTCAGCGTCACCGTATCTCCCGGTTT